>CAYLML010000071.1:3560-4852 GCA_964384985.1 uncultured Candidatus Saccharibacteria bacterium
TCTCTCCCTTTAGGAAGAAGATCACCAAAGAATTTGATCTCCCTAGGCGAAAGCTTGTACAGTGCCTCAGCTATGTCAGGAAATCCATGCTCTGGCTCAGGCATGCTCGGCTTCCCAAACCGGTCAGAGTCATCAGTTTCCCGTAACACTTGCATAAACCTGGTCCTTTCTGGACCTTCTGTATTAAGCAACTCGTTTATCGTATTAACATTGGCTTGGGTGTTGCGCACCAGCATCCTGACATCTTCCTCGTGCGCCCTTATCAATACATGCAGTCCTTCGAGCTCGTCAATTAGCAAAACAGGCAGTTTTATAGCCGCCACCATATCAGCCATGGGGGTTAGCTCTTTGCCCGAACCTCCAAATTCCCGTTGTGAGGAATCTTGGTCATCCGTGAATTCAGCACTCATAATCTATGATTATAACACATATGCTTACTTATTACAAGGGTCGGTTCTAGAAATGCTCACGGATGTGGGAGAAAGAGTACTCCCAGTCAGCGTTAGCCTTTTTGTGCGGGTTAAAGATGCCCTGCGGATCCATGATGTGCTTGGCCTCCTTAAATAGCGCCAGCACGTCTTTGCCATACATCTGTTCCAGCCAAGGGCCGCGGATCAAGCCGTCGTTGTGTTCGCCCGATAGCGAACCGCCGTATTTCAGCACTAAATTATTAACCGCTTTCATGGCCGGCAGGATCTTCTTGCGATCGGCCGGGTCCTCCAGTTTCATGAGGGGGATAATATGGAAGTTGCCGTCGCCCATGTGGCCGGCGATGGTCGCCTGTAGCTTGTATTTTTTAATGATAGCGCGGATCTGGGGCAGGAACTCACTTAGGCGAGGTGGCGGTACGACCAGGTCGTCGATAAACGGCGCCGTGTGCTTATCCTTGACTTTACTGCGGAGCAGCTGGAAGCTGTAGCGCCGCATCACCCAGAACTTTTCAGACTTTCCTTCGGTAGGGTCTTCCTCGAAACCATTGATTTCGTAGCGGGCGCGGTGTTGTTTGAGCTCGCTGTGCAGTTTACGGATCCTGGACCGCACCTCATCTTCGGTCTTGCCGTTAAATTCCACCATTAAAATGAGCTTGGGCACGCCACGCAGCAGCTGGAAGCCGTCGGGCAGCAGGCTGAATAACAGATGTATGAAGCGCTTCCATCCTAGTATTTTCAGGAAGCTGGGCATAAAACGAATGGACAGCCAGAGCGTAGCGTCGTCGAACGACTCAAACGTAGCCGGCTTAGCCTCCAAGACCTTGGGAATGACTTCACCTAGGTCATCGATATTTTTCATGA
>CAYLML010000072.1:0-4815 GCA_964384985.1 uncultured Candidatus Saccharibacteria bacterium
CCTGCAGTCGTTTGCCCAACCCTTGCTCATCCATAGCCTTATGATACCAGCTATTAGCTGGCAGGCCAATTACGCTAGCCTTAAACGGCTAACTCTGGGGAACTAAGAAGGCAAGTATGGTATAGAAGAAGGCTGTGATCAGGATAAAGACTACGCCGACGATCAGCCAAACGTTAGTCTGGTTGCCATAGCCGACCCGCCGGCCTAGGCGGGTGTAGGCGACCCCAGCGACTCCAGCCCCGAAAAACAGAGAGTAGAGCAGTTTCATGCCTACATTGTATCTTAAAACGCCAGTTTTTTGGCAATTTCCGCCAAAGCGGCGTGATCGGGATCGGCACCAGGGTCGGGAATATGGCGCGATTCCTGCATCGTGGCGAACTGGTACACGTGTATGTGCGTGTGAGGCACGTCGATGCCCACGATAAGCTCGCCGACGTACGGAGCGTTAAATACCTCCCTTATGCGCAGAGCGACCTTTTTCACGGCGGCCATAAGCGACTGGTAATCCGCGTCTTCCAAATCCCACACGAATTCCACCTGTTTCTTCGGCACTACCAGCGTATGGCCGGGCGTTTTCGGATGAATATCAAGGAAGGCAAGCGTACTGTCATCCTCATAAATCTTGTGGCTGGGAATCTCGCCCTTGATGATCTTCGTAAAAATACTATCTTCCATGGGCTTTATTATATACCGCTAGGGGGGTTATGCCGGCTTGGCAAACTTCCTGCGGAAACGAGGCGAGAGCATGGCCGTACGCAGGGCAACGAAAGTGAAGGCGGCAGCAGCAAGCCCGGTGCCCAGCACATCCGGACCCCACTCTGAGATCACTGGGTTATTAGGAAGGCGATCGGTGACTACGGCTATTTTCTGCTGGCGTTCTTGTATCTGGCGATTCAAAAATTGATCGGTGCCTTCTTGAGTCTGCAGTGGTACCCCTAAAGAGGTCAATTCAGCCTGCACATTCTGAATGTGGTCGATATCACCTTGCAAATCGGCGATTTTAATACGCGTGGGTATGCTTTTTACCGCGTTAAATCCAGCTTCGGCGCCAACCACTACAAGACCTCCTTCAATTGCTACGCCGCCGCTAGCCGCAGCTAGTCCGACATCTAACCTGTTAGTTGGGCGAAGAAAATCCGGAGTTTTCATAAAGTACCTGATACTTTACAACTTTGCAGATTAAAAAGCAAGTCATCTTAAAATTTAGTTAAATGGCAGCAAAATCTATATGCTTATGCTTTGCAATAGATGGCAGTTGGAAGATAGTCATGCACACCTATGGAGGAGCAGCGAATATTTTCGTGGTGGTTCGTAAAGCGAGTGGCCTACCTGGCGGCCGCTACGGTGATATTCGCATGCGTGTTAAGCGGCGTGTTGGCCCAAGCCGCCAGTGTCGGGGGAGGCAGTGCTGACAATAGGGATGCGCCGGCTTGGACTGCGCCGAAGACTATAACATTGCGCCGAGTTAGTGCGCCCTCTGATGTACAGCACGCGCCTGTTCTGTTTAGCAACCTTAATTGTACGCTGCTGACATACCGGTATGCTGATGACGGCACTATGAGCACGGGGTGTTTTACTGAAACTGCTTTTGGGATGCTGGACAGCGATAGCGATGTGGCTATTTTTAACGGCACTGATGAGGGCGTACCGCTAACAGCGTACGTCAGCCATCAAATACTGGCGCCATGGCCTAAAGCTATGGACCTCATATCATTGGTACCGGCTAGCACCGGCGGGACAGCGCTGGGAATGTATAAAAACCCGCCGGCCGTACTGCAGAACCAGCGTAATTTCTTGGGACAGCTAACCGCCAAGCAGTTTATCGCGCCCCCTGATCTGATGCTGAACGACACGGCCGGGAAACCTTTGCTCATCAACCCGCAAACGCTGGCCTTCTCTGACGGAGGAGGATGGCTTGTCGCAGAGACAATGAGCGGCTCTTTCGTACGGATTAATCTGGCCAGTTTAGAGATCGTGGCTTTCGCGCCGGCTTATAGCAATCCGGGCGATTTAGTTGCGACAAAGTCTACGGTGGCTATTAGCGAAGACGGACGTTATGCGGCTATAGCCAATAAGAGCACCGGTCAATTTAAGGTATACGACTTGGCTAGCTGTGACGGTATTGTAAACGGCCTGTCGCCACAACATTGCAGGTCGTATTATTACTGGGCTTTTGCGAAGCAGCAGGTTAGCAGCCTGCAGCTGATACGTCAGTTAAGTTTTATCAATGCGGGAGTGTTGCGCCTAGAGGTCAATGCCGCTGTCTCTACCGATAGCGGTATATACGAACTGGCTCCAGCCAGCAGTATTACAGCGCTTACAAGCTACATAGGGCTAGGCGATTCGTACACCTCGGGCGAAGGAGCCTTTGATTACGTGTCGGGGACGGATACACCTGACAATATGTGCCATATTTCGAGGAATTCATACCCGCTGTTGATAGCGCACGATTTATTTGGTGCCGCTAGCGGGCATTCCGTAGCTTGCTCAGGGGCTGTCATAAATGACATAGGGAGCACTAGCGACAGCTACAAAGGGCAGGCAAGAGGAGCAAGCAGCCTCCAAGACATGGAAAAATCGCAACCCTCGGTCTTAGCGTCAATCGATGCTAACTTTACTCCAGGCTACGTAGCACAGCAGCGCTTCGTGAAACATTGGCAGCCCGAGTTCGCGACAGTATCGGTCGGTGGCAACGATATAGGATTCGGGGATCTGCTACAAACTTGTGTTGAGCCTCATGTCAGCCGTCACGCAAGCGACAATACTTGTTATAACAGCTACGAGGACCGTCTGGAGCTCGCGCAATTGATTGACCGTACGGTGCCTCGCTGGACAGCCTTATACGCGCAGCTGCGACGTGAAGTGCCGGACATGCAGCTATATGCCATTGGCTATCCCCAAGTTGCCGTCGATAACGGAAACTGCGCCATCAATGTGCAGCTTAATAAAAACGAGCTTGAGTTGGCTAAAAATACTATCAATTACCTCAACCAATCCATTCAGAAGGCGGCAGCCGCTGCCGGCGTGCCCTACGTTGACATCGGCCAATCCTTAAAAGGACATCGACTATGCGAAACTGTCAGCTATAATGTTGCGGTTAACGGGTTGACCGCCGGCACCGATGGCGGCCCTTCGGGCATCAAAGTCTTTGGTAAGGAGAGCTATCATCCGAACACTCTCGGCCATCAGCTTATAGAACAGACTATCCTGCAGGAGACACATAATCTGGCACGAACAACCGGTAATGAAAGCGGCGTGGCAAGCGAAATTACTGATCCCGGTGCAGCGGTTAGCATACCACTGTTAAACGCGCCGAAAACAGGGCGCAAACTATACGTTCTTGTGCCTGATGATACTTTGACTTCCGGCATCGGACGGCGTGGCCAGTCAACAGCGCTGCACGCCAGTGGAGCCACGAACGGACTCCAGCCCGGTACTTCTTACACTGTTCATCTTGACGGCTCCGGCGGCAGGGTTTTAGCCGCAGTCGCCAGCGATAGTTCAGGAGACATACACAGTGACTTTACGGTGCCTATCGATACATCTCCGGGAGGGCACACTATCGATGTAGCCGGGCCGGGCCAAAGCGGGGAACAGGTCGATATCAGACAGCCATTCTACATACCCGCCAGCGATAGTGATGGGGATGGGGATGGTATTGAAGACGCGTCGGATTCCTGCCCCGGAGCCATTAATAACGGTGAAGACAGCGATCACGATGGGATTGATGATATATGCGATGCGCTCATCGGGTCTTCGGCAAAACCGGGGAATTACAAAGGTACATACATTGAGACTTCGGGTTATAAAGAACAGCAAATCCTGGAACCACTACAAGTTTCCAATGGGAGCGACAAAAGCCATGCCGCTTTAAGCATACAATCTAACTCGGCCGCAAACCCCGATAGCCCGGATCGACATGTTTTAGGGATAGCAGACCGTCGTGTAAGTCCGTCGCAATCATCTAGGGCAACGCATTGGCCGGTCTGGCCGCCGCTGATTTTGTTCGCAAGCCTTTGTTTTTATTGGAGGCGGAAAAATATGTTAAAACGAGCAGGTTTCGATTACAATGATGTAATGATTTGGGTTCGCAAGAGCTTTGTTCTCTTTCTGTCGCTGATTTTGCTGGTAACCCTGCTGGGCACGGCCTTCTCAACCAGCGCGAATAAGATACTGACTAAACCGAAGAGGGTGGAGTCTCTGCTCGCCCAGAGCAAGCTGTATGACCACTTTGTGGCGTACGCGACGGACCAGGCGAAAAAGTCCGAGGGCGATACCAGCCAGTCCGGCTCGGTGTCTCTGAGCGACGCGGCAGTCCAGGCCGCGGCACAGTCGGCCTTTTCGCACCAGCTGATCCAGCAGAGCATTAACACGTTCATTAACAGCAACTACGCCTGGCTCGATGGCAAAACGGCCACTCCGCAATTTACGATCAACCTGTCTTCCCAGAAGGAGACTTTCGCGAAAAAGGTCGGCGATTATGTGAAGGCCTACAGCGCCGGCCTGCCGGTTTGCACCGATGCCGAGGCAATCCAGCAGGGAACCGGCGACCCCCTTGCCGCCAGCTGCCGGCCGGCAGAAATTACGCCTGACGCTATCGGCGCCCAGGTCACCCAGAGACTCAGTACGACCGGGGATTTCCTGAGCAATCCGATCCTGACTGCTAACTCCGTAAACCCGAAGGGCAACACTGAAAGCAAACCGTATTATACGAAGCTTTCGCGCCTGCCCAAGCTGTACCGTATCAGCAAGAAGCTGCCGTACGTGTTCGGCGGGCTCAGCATCCTGAGCGCCATAGGCATACTGTTTATTTCT
>CAYLML010000073.1:0-4388 GCA_964384985.1 uncultured Candidatus Saccharibacteria bacterium
GCAGCCCCAGCCCGCAGGTGAAACTGCTGGTCAGCAGCGCCAGCGTCTCGACGAGCACGAAAGGCAGACTGAACAAGTCGCTGCCGCCCGGCCCTCCAAACGTACTGTTGCGGAGCACGGCGAAGGTCGCGAACAGGCTGGCGAACAGCACGCAGTCGGTCATCAGGTATACCCAGAAGCCGAATAAGCTCTTTGAATCGGCTGCTTGCCGTTCAAGCTGCTGCTGGCTTACGGCTAGTTCACTCATGCCTGCCTCTCCTCGAGTTTCGCGACTTTTGCCGCCGTTATGCGGTATTCGTGCTCGCCGCTAGTTGTGCGTACCAGTATCAATGTAATGATGCCGGCCAGCCCAAGTATCGCCATCCACCATATATGCCATACCACGGCAAAGCCGCCTATGAACGCGCACGCGGCTATCAGCAGCCCCACCGGTGAATTCTTTGGAAGGTAGATATCCTGATACTCTGGCTTAACGGTTTGTTTTTTATGCTTGATGGTCCAAAAGGCGTCGCGGCCGGTAACTTCGGGAATGACAGCGAAATTGTAGACGGGAACAGGAGACGGCGTGGACCATTCCAGCGTTCGTCCGTCCCAGGGGTCGCCGGTAGTATCGCGGTTTTCATCGCGCTTCCAGACGCTGTATACCAGCTGCAGGATCTGGAAACCGACGCCGGCAAATATTACCGCAGCGCCAATGGCCGCCACGACGAACAGCCCCTGCCATCCCAGGCTGGCGTCGTAATGGTCAAGCCGCCTGGTGGCTCCCATAAGGCCGAGGATATACAGTGGTATGAAGGCTAGCAGGAAACCGATAAACCAGCACCAGAACGCGTAGCGCCCGAGCCGTTCGTTGAGGCGGAAACCGAAGATCTTCGGGAACCAGTACGTGAGCCCCGCAAAATAGCCGAAAACCACGCCGCCGACAATCATCGTGTGGAAATGGGCTACCAGGAAGAGGCTGTTGTGCACCTGGAAATCAATCGCCGGCACCGCCATCATAACTCCGGCCAAGCCCCCGACGGAAAAGGTCACAACGAAGCCCAGGAACCACATCATGGGCGTCGTAAACCTGATCCGGCCGTTGTACATGGTAAACAGCCAGTTGAAGATTTTTACGCCTGTAGGTATGGCGATAATCATAGTCATAAAGCAGAAAAAGGCGTTGACGTCGCCGCCCGCCCCCATGGTGAAGAAGTGGTGCAGCCAGACGACAAAGGACAGGAAGGTTATGGCAACCAGCGCGGCCACCATCGAGGCATAGCCGAACAGACGTTTGCGCGAGAAGGTCGCCACGACCTCGGAAAACACGCCAAACGCCGGTAGAATCAGGATATACACCTCCGGATGCCCCCAAGCCCAGATGAGATTTACGTACATCATGGCGTTGCCTCCGCCGCCGGCCGTGAAAAAGTGCATGCCAAGCGTGCGGTCCAGGGCTAGCATGGCCAATGTTGCCGTTAAGATGGGAAAAGCGAAAATAACCAAGACAGTCGTGCATAGCACGCTCCAGCAGAACATCGGCATTCGCATGAGCGTCATACCGGGCGCCCGCATCCTGAGGATGGTCACCAGGAAGTTAATACCCGCAAGCAGACTACCCACTCCCGCTATCTGCAGCGCCCAAATCCAATAATCCACGCCGACGCCGGGGCTGTACGCCAGTTCCGACAGCGGCGGATATGCCAGCCAGCCAGCCGCCGAGAACTGTCCGATTACCAAAGAGGTATTGATTAGCAGCATGCCGGCCGTGAACAGCCAAAAGCTCGTAGCGTTTAAAAATGGAAAGGCCACGTCGCGTGACCCGATCTGCAGCGGCACCACCAGGTTGATCAGCCCGAACATCAGGCCCATCGCCACGAAAAAGATCATGATGGTGCCATGCGCCGAAAAGATTTGCTGGAAGTGGTCGGATGTCAGGAACCCGTGCGAAGCGCCGACGCTCACGGCCTGCTGGGCGCGCATCATGCCGGCGTCCACCGCTCCGCGCAGCAGCATGACCACCGCGACAATTATGTACATCACGCCGATTTTCTTAGGGTCAAGCGTAGTCAGCCATTCTTTATACAGCCAGCCCCAGGGCCGTTTATATGTCAGCAGACCCAGCACGATGACGGCTACGAGGACGATCGTAGCGTCGCCACCCAGCACTATCGGGCCGTTATCCAGCGCGTGCCAGCTTAACTTGCCTAACATTATTCGCCGCCTCCCGGTAATTGGAAACTCAGTAAAACTTTATTATAAAGGTCTGGCGTTGCCAGCGCGTAAAAAGTTTGCGGATTGTTTTCACTTGGTTTGGCCAGTGATTTGAATGAGTTCATGCTTAGCTTCGGCGACGCCAGCCGTGTCTCGGAAGCCCAATCGTTGAATTCCTGCTCCGTGCCAGTGTGAGCGGTAAAATGCATTCCGGCGAACCCGCGTCCGCTAATATTCGCTGACGAGCCCCGATAGTCGCCGGAAGCATCAGACTGCAGGTTAAGGTGCGTGGACATGCCGACCATGGCGTAGATCTGGCTACCAAGCTGCGGTATCCAGAACGAATTCATCGGCCCGTTCGACGTGATATCAAATTCTACCGGTTGCCCTGTCGGGAACTGCACGTAATTCACTGACGCTACGCCTTGGGTGGGATAGATGAACAGCCACTTCCAGTCCAGCGCCACGACCTGTATGTGCATTGGCGTTACACTGCTGAGCGGTTTGGGCGGGTTTAGCGAGTGGCTGGTATTCCAGGTGACGACCGACAGCACAAGGATGATGGCTGTAGGAATACCCCACCACAGCGCTTCGAGCCGGCTGTTATGATCCCAGTCGGGCCGGTACCTTGCTTTGTGGT
Organism: uncultured Candidatus Saccharibacteria bacterium; assembly: GCA_964384985.1. GTDB lineage: Bacteria > Patescibacteriota > Saccharimonadia > Saccharimonadales > UBA4665 > CAYLML01. The sequence goes on from CAYLML010000073.1 coordinate 2,834, forward strand.
TGGCTTCTCGGTACTTCCAAGCAATAGCGAAGGTCATCACGTACACGGGCACTACCACTAATAAACCTAGCAGCACCGTGAAGATAATCAGGTTGCGCTCGTCGTGAGCCACGATGCCTTTCGGGTTGAGCACCTGGATATTGGCATTGGTTTGGCGGAGGTAGTACGCGACTATGCCCACAAACCAGACGGCAGCGACTCCGCCGAATATTACTTTCTGCTGTTTATTCACTCTTCGACCCCATATACCAAGCCCCTCATGCTTCCTCTACTATAGCACCAAGACATGAGTATGGAGCAGAACCTTCATGGTAAAATTCTCTAAGTGATAAAGCTTAACGCGCTTATGAAAATCGGGTTGTGGACAGCCGTCGCTTTGCTGGTGGTGCTCGGAACGATCTTCGGGGCGATTTGGATCAGCCACATCGAGAGCAACAAGGCCGCGGCGGTTTACCCTAAATGTGTAGGTGCGCATGCTGGCCACAAGGTGTTGATCGAAAATGACAAGGTCGTGCCGCAGCACACGAACGCCAAGCGCTGCGACACGCTAACAATCACCAACTTGGATAATAAAGACCGGATCATAGCTTTCGGTCCGCACGAACACCACGTAGCGTATGACGGGGTGACCGAACGGTATTTGACGAAGAACGGTACATTTAGCGTCACCTTAGTGCAGCCGGGAAATTTTCGGTTCCATGACCATGTAGACGACGTGGTCCAGGGTACGTTTACGGTTTCGCAGTAGCAGTTGCGCTGTCGTCAGCGAGCGGTATGCTGATAGTCGCGGTTGTTCCGTGGTCGACGCTGCTGCTCAGGCTGATCGTGCCGTCATGAAGGTCGGCAATCATTTTAGCGATCGATAGCCCAAGCCCGTAGCCTTCTGCCTCGCCTTTGGTGCGGGACTTGTCTGCGCGGTAAAAACGGTCAAACACGTGCTCAAGGGCCACCGGTTCGATGCCCTTGCCATTGTCTTCCACGCTTATTGACACGCAGTCATCCTTTTTGCTGGCTGCCATGCTTACTGTCGAATGGGCCGGACTGTATTTGATAGCGTTGTCGAGCAGTATTACCAGAAGCTGCACCAGGCTGTCCGAATCACCGTAAACAGGCAGATTTTGCAGATGGCGATCGAGTTTTATGTGGCGGCTGTCGGCTAGTGCCTGCACCTGCTTAAGAGCGGCTTCGGCAACGGACCTGCTGCTTAGGCGGGTAAAGCCTTGTCGCAATTCTCCCGCCTCCAGCCGGCTTAAACGGAGCAGGCTGTTCACCAGGCTCTCCAGCTTGGTAACCTCTTCCAAGTTGCTCGTGATGGTCTTGCGCAAGTCTTTAGAGCTGTTTTTCTGGTTCATCAAGGCTACTTCGCTCTCCATTCTCAGGGCTGTCAGGGGCGTGCGCAGTTCATGCGAGACATCGGCCGTGAAGCGTTTTTGCTGCTCGTGTGCTTCTTCGATCGGCTCTAATGTGCGGCGGGCCAGCCAGTAGCTGCTTGAACCTGCGCGGACGTTGTCGTTTATTTTGTTTGAGAGTTTTTTTTTTAAGATTGTTTGTGTTG
>CAYLML010000073.1:4398-4788 GCA_964384985.1 uncultured Candidatus Saccharibacteria bacterium
TAGCTGCTTGCACCGGCGCCGACGAACACGATAATGTTGAGGGCCACTAGACGTATGAAGATCCGGTGTGTGGCGTCGTCATAATCCGGGCCGGGCCGCAGCAGCGGATTGTCTTGAAATACGGGAAACTGCCGGTAAATACGGTCGGTCTCACGGTGTAGGCCGCGGTCGAGCTCATTTGTCGCCACATGGAATAACACCACGCTAAACACCAGACTGATAGCCATAACGATAGCCAGGTACCACATGGTAAGTTTGAAGGTCGCTGATTTAAACATACTTTAAGCGCTCAGTTTATAGCCGAATCCGCGCTGCGTGTGCAAGAGCGGTTTTGATTGCGGAAATGGACGGTCAATCTTATTTCGTAAATAGCCGATATACACTTCAATC
>CAYLML010000074.1:0-4758 GCA_964384985.1 uncultured Candidatus Saccharibacteria bacterium
TGCTGGCCGCTACCGGCATATGTACCGTGCCGCTGACGACCGGGTTTAACAGCGCGACGCAAGGCTTCCGTATGACGCTTCTGGAGTCAGATGACGACACGTTTACCAGGACCTTGGAAGCGATCAGGGATTTTTGCGAATAATATCACAGACCATTTCATTTTTAACAGATAAACGTATGCTATAATTCAGGTAATGCAGAGCCGCGTTGCAATTCTTGATGCAGGGGGTCAGTACGTCGATCTTGTACGCAAGGCTGTTATTCGCCAAGGCTTTCCGGCTGACGTACTGCCGCTGGACACTCCCCGCAAAAATATAGAAGGTAAGTACGGCGCCATTATCATATCCGGCAGTCCGGCCAGTTCGCACGAAGAGGCGGCGCCCCAGCCCGACAGGGACATCTGGCAGAGCCGGTTGCCGCTCCTCGGTATCTGCTACGGCATGCAAGCCATGGTGGTCGCCCATGGCGGCGAAGTTATGAAAAACGCCATACGCGAAGACGGACGCGTTACAACCCAGGTCGATACGTCGCATCCCTTGTTTAAGGGCATCAAGAAGGATTTTACCGGCCTGTTCACGCATGGTGATTTCGTGACCAAGGTACCGCTGGATTTTGAGACCCTCGGTTCGCATACGCTCAGCGACGGCTCGATCGCCTACTCAGCAATAGGCCAGGGCAACAAGATCGGCGTCCAATTCCATCCCGAAGTCTTCGACGATACGCCGGAGGGCTACCAGCTCTTCCGCAATTTCCTGGAAGATATAGCGGGCTTGCGTCCGGACCATGATTTTCTGGAGTCCCAGCTCATAACCATCATCAAGGCCAAGCAGGCACAGATTAAGGAACAGGCCGCCGGCCGCCACATCATAGCGTTCGTGAGCGGCGGAGTGGATTCCAGCGTGGCCGCGACCCTGGCCGCCAGTGTCATTCCGTCGGACCGGCTCCATGCCTTTTACATAGACAGCGGCTTCATGCGCGATGAAGATGACATGGTCATCGGGGCCCTGCGGAAAGCCGGCCTGCCCGTGCAAAAAATCGATGCTGTCACGGATTTTGAAAACGGCACCATTCAGATCGACGGCCATATCGCCGGCCCGCTCACCGAAGTCACCGATCCGGAAGAAAAGCGCAAAATTATCGGGAAAACATTCATCGACATTCAAAACCGTCTCGTTGCCGACCTCAAGTTAAAAGAAGCGCTGCTGCTTCAAGGCACCAACGCGGCCGACCGTATCGAAAGCGGCCACAGCACTGGCGACAGCCACACCATGACCATAAAAACGCATCACAACCAGGTCCGGGAAGTCCAAGAGCTCAAGGAGCAAGGGCTGCTTATCGAACCTATCGACGACCTGTTCAAAGACGAAGTCCGCGAGCTTGGCCGCCAGCTGGGCCTGCCGGAAGAACTGGTTGAGCGCCAGCCGTTTCCCGGGCCGGGCCTGGCGATCCGCATCATTGCTTCCAGCGAATCAAAAGACCTGGCTGAACCGCAGCGCGAAGAGGCCGAAATTGAAGCGTTCATGGCCGTGCAGCCGGCAACCGCGAAGCCTCACTTGCTGCCTATCCGCAGCGTCGGGGTCGGCGGCGACGAACGTTCGCACCTATCGGTGGTCGCCCTCGAAAACAATAATCTAACCGGCGAAGATCTCGCAAAGCTGGCGCACGCGCTGCCGGCCCACTTCCGCGAAACGGTTAATCGCGTGGTCTACGCCCTCACTCCCGGCCTTCTCGGCAAACACTCCATTACTAAAACGCTGCTCACGGCCGATGTCCGCGAACAGCTCCGCCAGGCGGATAAGATCGTTTTCGAAGCCATGCGTTCTGCCGGCCTTTTGAACCATATCAAGCAGTTTCCGGTCGTGCTGCTGCCGCTGTCGTTCGGCAAGTCCGGCGAACGCTCCGTCGTTCTGCGCCCGGTGACTACCAGCACCTTCATGACCGTCCAGGCCATGCTTCCCGGCCGCGACCTGCCCGAAGATTTCCTGGAAGGTATCGCCAAGCGCATTCTGTCCGAAGTCCCCGGCATCACCCGGGTTTTCCTCGACATCACCAACAAGCCCCCAGCCACCACCGAGTGGGAATGACACCATAATATGCTCATGCTTGCAAGAAACCTAATATTTAGGTAGAAATAGTAAGAGTATTAAACAGGGTCAGAAATTATGCGACAAATCGGGAACATAGTTCAAATCGGTATAGAAAGAGACGGAGTTGGGTGGCCACAAGATGCTGCTGAAGAAGTTGAAGCCGTAGAGGCGGTGATGGGCGGAGTTGAAGAAGGCGTTGGTCAACTAGTAACTGCCGCCAGAGAGGCATGCCCGAACCCTAACTGCTGTCTCGCTGCTGAAGTCACTCAGAGTGAAGCCGAAGGAGGCTCTTGGGATGAGCACCCTATGAATGATACAACCTACAAAGTTCCATTTACCCGGGTAGAGGTAGGCTCTAGACGATTAATCGATTGCGCTGAGCGGGCTGATCGGCTCACTGGTGCTATAGTTTCAATGGTTACAACCAGTATCGAGGCAGTAGAAGAAGCGGATACTGCCGGCAAGGAAAAAACTGATGCCGCAGCAGCAAAAGCCAACCGCGCGACCAGTACTGCAAGCGTAAAAAAGGCTCAATCAGTCGTACAAGCAGCTGAAGAAAAAGCCGCTGCAATAAAGGCTGACGGAGCAACTGAAGCCCAAGAAGCACGCGACGCCGTATATTCTCGAACCAAGGAAGAGGTCGTGGCATCGCTCGGTGAAGCCGCTGTCTAAAATCCTGAACACACATATCTGCTACAATGTAATCTGTTATGCAGCGTTACAACCCTAAAGAAATTGAGCCGAAATGGCAGGCTAAATGGGAAGCCGATAAGATTTATCAGGCTACCGAAGACCGCGCGAAGCCTAAAAAATACGTGCTCGAATACTTTCCGTACCCCAGCGGCGCGGCCATGCATGTCGGCCATGTGCGCAACTACACCATCGGCGATGCCATTGCCCGCCATGCCCGGATGAGCGGTTACAACGTTCTGCATCCGATGGGCTGGGACGCGTTCGGTTTGCCGGCGGAAAACTACGCTATCAAGCACAAAATCAGCCCGCGCAAAGCGATCGATGAAAACACCGACCGCTTCCGCAAACAGCTGATGCAAATGGGTTTCAGCTACGACTGGTCACGCGAAATCGACAGCACCGACCCGAAGTATTACAAATGGACGCAGTGGTTCTTCCTGCTGCTGCTTAAAAAAGGCCTGGCCTACCAAAAAGAAGCCCTGGTGAATTGGGATCCTGTCGATAAAACCGTGCTGGCCAACGAGCAGGTCATCGACGGCCGGGCTGAACGCAGCGGCGCGGTCGTCGAAAAGAAATCGCTCAAACAGTGGTTCTTCAAAATCACGGATTACGCAGATCGCTTACTGGATGATTTAGACGATCTGGATTGGTCACACTCGATCAAAACTATGCAACGCAACTGGATCGGTCGGAGCCAGGGAGCCGAGATTACCTTTCAGGTTCCTAACAAATCAGACTATGTATTGCTGCATGGCTATAAAGGTTCGCCTGATGGTAATTTTTTTCCAGAATTGCGCAAAAAAATTGAAACTCTTGGCAATGCTGTTTTCGCGCCGCAACTGCCCAACACTGATAATCCGACAATCATGGAGCAGGTTAAATATGTGCAGGACCAATACGAATTTACTGAAAATACCGTATTGCTTGGGCATAGCTTAGGCTCGCCGGTGGCGTTGAAAGTAGTTGAAGGCCTGGACAAGCCGATTAAAAAACTCGTATTGGTGGCCGGTTTTGCCAAACCCAAGTTTATGGATAAAAAACGTCCTTTTGAAGAAACATTTGATTGGGCATTCGATTTTGAGAAAATCAAACAAAATGTTCAAGAAATCGTCATTTTAAGAGCAGAAAACGACCATGCCGTTGCCCTTGAACGTGCGGACTATCTAGCGGAAAAGCTGGACGGTACCATTGTTGATTTTATAGCCGAAGATTATCACGCAACAGGCAAGCACGAACCCGTCGTGGTCGCACATACACTTAATAGTCTTAACGTCTTCACTACCCGCCACGATACCCAGTACGGTGTGACATTCCTGGTATTAGCTCCCGAACATCCTCTCGTACCGGCAATAACAAGCAAAGAACAGAAGGAAACAGTTAACGCGTATATCAAGCAAGCCAGCCAGAAAAGCGACCTGGAACGTCAATCTGAAAACGATAAAGAAAAGACCGGAGTCTTCACCGGAGCCTATGCTATTAATCCGGTGAACGGCGAGAAAATCCCAATCTGGATAGCCGACTATGTCCTGACGGGGTACGGTACCGGAGCGGTTATGGGCGTGCCCGCGCACGACGACCGTGACCATGACTTCGCTAAGAAGTATGGTCTAGAGATCCGGCGTGTCCTGGAAACTGACAAGGACTCGGATTTCCATTCCGAAGGCGTGGTTATTAATTCCGGCAAATATAACGGCCTGCGCTCCGAAGCCGTACGTGAAAAAATCCTGCAGGACATGGTTGAAGCCGGTATCGCGAAAGAGGTCGTCAATTATAAAATCCGCGACTGGCTGATCAGCCGACAGCGCTACTGGGGCGCGCCGATTCCGATTATCCATTGCCCGAAAGACGGCGTGGTGCCGGTTCCGGAAGACCAGCTCCCGGTCGTTCTGCCGGAAGTTAAGTCATATGAGCCGAGCGGCGATGGCCGCAGTCCGTTGGCGAACATTCCTGAATTCGTGAATACCACGTGTCCGAAAT
>CAYLML010000075.1:0-4706 GCA_964384985.1 uncultured Candidatus Saccharibacteria bacterium
AAACAGGTGTTGGATCAGGAAAAAGCCAAGAGGATCACCAAGCTCATCCGCGACAAATTCCCGAAAGCCAAGACTCAAATCCAGGGTGATGCCGTGCGCGTCACCAGTAATAGCAAAGACGACTTGCAAGCCGTCATGCAGCTGCTCCGCGCCCAGGATTTCGACTTCCCCCTGAATTTCACGAATTTCCGCTAGAAGACTTTAGCCAACAGCAAGATAACTGAAACCAGAAGTAATACATTGACGGCTTGCCGGTAGGTATCCTCATTGATCCTATGATGTACCACTTGCCCTAAGACTATAGCGATCAAGAAAAAGGGCAGAACAATAGCGGCTATTTTTAATACTTGCGACGTAAACAAACTTTGTGGAATTGAAATGGTGATTCGCACTACGTTAGTAATGAAAAACAAATATATCAAACTCGCCCTCATAGCGGTTTTATTTTTAATAACTCCGCTTAAGTACATGATAATAGGTGGTCCGCCAGCACCAATTAAACCCGTGAAGAGGCCACCGGCCAGACCGGATATATTGCCTATCAAGTTATTAGTCTCTCTAGCTACTACTGTCTCGCTTAAGAACCAACTTCTAATGAGAAAAATAATGATGGTCAACGCTAGAACCAGCCTTAATAGATCAGGACTGAATGCCGATAAGGCGAATGTGCCGGCGATTGTACCGATCACCAGCCCACCGGTCATTGGTAAAACCACAGGCCATTGAATTTTCTTATATGTTTTCCAGATGAGCGTTCCCATTAAAAACTGAAATATTAAAATGAGCGTGACCGCTTCGCGCACACCTAACACTAAACTCAATATAGGGACCGCGATCAAACCTCCACCGAAACCAAACATGGACTCACCAAAGAACGCCACCGTAATAACAAGCGCACTGATTACGTATGGTTCACTCATACGCCATACTATATCGCACTTCAACCTTGGGGTGCGCTATACTGCTTACGTATGTCGGAACCTGCAACTGAGCAGTCAAAACCGGATCTGCTGGAGCAAGCCCAAGAAGTCCTGAAGATGAACGACCGGGGGAACTATACCCAGCCGGCGACCGGCCTGTATCCTCACCAGTGGCTCTGGGACAGCTGCTTTATATCCATCGGCCTCAGGCATCTGGACGTCGACCGCGCCAAGGCCGAATTGCTCAGCCTGCTCCGGGGCCAGTGGCACAACGGCATGATGCCGAACATTATTTTCCGCGAGGAAGCGCAGTACCAGCCCGACCGAAGCATGTGGCGCAGCTGGCTTAATCCGTACGCGCCAAACGACGTGATGACAACCGGCATTACCCAGCCGCCAATGCTGGCCGAAGCTGTCGTGCAGATCGGCGCCAAGATGGCCTGGCCGGAACGGCGCGGGTGGTACGCCATGATGTATCCTGCCCTGGTCTCGTACCATCAGTGGCTGTACAGCGAACGCGACCCGCACGGCGAGGGACTGGTGCTACAAATCCACCCCTGGGAAACCGGCCTGGACAACACGCCGCCCTGGATGAACGAACTGCACGAGCACCTGCTGCCGTTTTGGATCCGCGTGGTCCAGAAAACGCGCTTTTATTACGTTATCAATCTATTCAGGCGCGATACCAAATCTATCCCTATAGACCAGCGGTTTTCAATCATCGAGTCGTTAGCGCTGCTCGACATCCAACGGCGACTCCGGCGCAAGGGCTACGACATCAACCGGATACTCAGCCATTCGCTGTTCGCCATCGAAGACCTGTCGTTCAACTGCATATTAATACGGGCGAACACACACCTGAAGCACATCGCCAAAAGCCTGAAAGAAGACTTGCCGGACGACCTAGAAGCGCATATGAAAAAAACCGAGCATACCCTGGAACAGCTGTGGGATCCGTATACACAGCAATACTATTCGCGCGACTTCATCACCCACCGCCTGCTGAAAATCCCGACTGTCGCCACCTTGCTGCCGCTGTATGCCGGATCGATCAGCAAGGAGCGCGCCGAAGCTCTGGTGCGCCTGCTGGAAAACGAGCAAGCCTTCGGCCCGGCATATCCCGTGCCGAGTGTGGCTGTTAACTCGCAGTGGTTCCGCCCCAAGCTGTACTGGCAAGGACCGTCATGGATCAACATAAACTGGCTGGTCATAGACGGGTTAGAGCGCTACGGATTTAAGGAGCAAGCTGATTCTTTACGTGAATCGACGCTAGCGATGGTGCGCAAATCCGGACCGTACGAATATTTTGATCCGCTCACCGGCGAACCGGCCGGTGCCGCCAATTTCTCTTGGACGGCCGCCCTGACAATTGATCTGCTTAAGAGCCAAGAGTAGCTAATCTTCCAGCTGGGGCTTGTCGAGCAACTGGGGTTCGACGTTTGGCGATGTATCGGTGATTTTGACGATGTCGCGGTCGATCTTGCCAAGTTCCTTGTAGGTCGTGTTGAAGTGACCGACGGTAGTGCCCAGGCTGCTGCCGAGTTTCATCATATAGCTGTTATGCGCTACCAGGTGCTTGCTCAGCTGCTCGATGTTCTTGCGGATTTTTTCAGTGTCTTTGTGGATCTCGATGGATCGCAGGCCTTGGGCGATGGTTTGGAGCATAGCGCTCAGGGTGCTCGGCCCCACGATGGTGATCTTTTTCTCGACAGCGTATTGCATGAGGTTGCGGCCGGACACGTTGCCCACACCGACCTTATTGGCCAGCAGGTCGTAGTAAATCGCCTCGCTGGGGATGAACATGAGTGCCTGGTCCAGCGTGCCCCTGCCCGGCCTTATATACTTGGAGGTCTCGTCGATGCGTTTCTTGACGTCTTCTTTGAACGCGCGTTCCAGGGCCGGCCGTTCGGACTCCTTAGCCTCCAGTAGGCGGTTATAATTTTCCAGTGGGAATTTGCTGTCGAGCGGCAGGAGCTTGTCATCGAGCTTGACGACAGCATCGACTACCAGCCCTTCACCAAGCTTATATTGCAATTCAAACGTGCCAGCCGGCAGGACATTATCCAATATCTGCTTCAGGTAATATTCGCCGATGACGCCTCGCTGCTTCGGGTTCTGCAGTACGTTCTGCAGGGTTTTTAGTTCGGCGGCGATATCGCCGACATTCTTGTTCGTTCCTTCCAGCTTAGTGAGTTTTTCGGTAACCTGCTGCAGTATCCTGATGCTGGCGGCCGACTGCGATGCCAATTGCTTGTTGCTGGCGCCGAGCTGATCGGTCAGCTGCTGCTGCAGGCCGTCCTTTAGCTCGCCCATGGATTTGGTCAGCTCCGTCATATCGGCTTTCAGGAGCAGAGCGCTGTCGGAGGAATCGGTCTTCGGCCGCTTGAGCAGCAAAAAAACTACCAGGCCGGCCAGGCCTACGATCAAAACCCCCAATATTATCACCGCTGCAATCATACTTCTATTATACCCTAGCGGCACTGTACATATAACACACTATATACTATAGTATTGCAAATGAGTGGCAATCCCTCGCTTCCGGCAATAAGGAATGAAGACCTGCGTGATCCTGAGCAGTTCAGGGTCAAGTACGAAATGGAGCCTTTCCAGTTTAATATTACCCAAAAAGACCTAAAGTTTGGTGGAGCTGCCGGTCTATGTATAGCGGCCGTTGAACTAGCGACGGATGCTACATTAAACGGTATTGATAAGAGTATGCTGGCGTTCCCGGTCCACGAGGCGGGCAATGTTATAAATCCCTTCATCGTTTCAATTGAAGATTCGCTGGCTAACGCGCCGCTGTCATCCAGAAGTTTTGGCACGGAACATCCCCGTGCCATACGACAACAGGCCGTTATGTCGGCGCTGCCTAAGCAACCCTCGCACCCTGTAGCACCGCTTGAGTACAGGGCAGGCGTGGCGGCAGGGGTGACAGCATCACTGGCCTTCGCCACTGTAGCGTTGCTGAGCGGCATAAGGTATGGCCAACTATTCCGCAAGAAACATTTTAAAAGTAAAAAATCTGATGTGGAGGCGGCAAGGGCCGCGTACGCTAACTCTGACTTAAGTGATAGCAGGCGACCCGGACCATAACTTAATTCTGGTTACTGGGACTGCGCCGGGGCGACCGGGTAAGTGCCGTTGCATATGGCTTCGTCAATAGAAATACCCTCAAGTTCTGACTGCTGGGTGTTGGCCTTGGAAGCCTTGGCTGCCCGATCGCAGGCCTGCTGCCGGGCTGATTCCGGAGATTGTGAGTAGTGATGGTATGCAAACAACCCTATGACAATTAAAATCACTGCCAAGTAGACACCTATCATAAGGGTCGTTGCCTTTTTGTCGCCTTTGGTTTGATTCATGCGGTTTATGAGTTGATGGTGACCGCAGTGCCGACACTGGACCAGTCGTAAAGCCATTTGGCAGTGCTGAGCGGCAGTTCGACGCAGCCGTGCGAGGCATCGGACGAGTTGGGGCTGACTTTGCCGAAGGAACTGTTATCGCGCCAGGTGGCATCATGGAAACCGTAAGTACCGTATTGGTTGTTCAGGAACGGCATCCAGTAGGAGACCGGGTCGCTCCAGCTGCCGGTTACGTCGCTGCCCGTAAGCACGGTGTCGGTCTGTTTGCCATAAATATGATACGTACCTTCCGGCGTCACCGTGGAAGCGTACGAGCTCATGCCGGTAATAACCGGTGAATCATAGACTGTTTTACTGCCGTCGCAAGCCCACATATGGCGCTGGCTGATGCTCACTAGCGCCTGCTTGCCAGGGCTTTTACCAACAC
>CAYLML010000076.1:0-4665 GCA_964384985.1 uncultured Candidatus Saccharibacteria bacterium
CCTGGCTGCCATCGCGCTGCTTGTCATCACGAATATTGTATTTATTGTGGTGTCGGTTATTGGTGCTAAGGCGGTATCTACCACGGACTTCGCGCTTAGGCCCCTGGTGCTGATCGCGCTCACTGTGCTGCTGGTGCAGCTGTTCTTTATGGCGCTCGGCGCCGTATTCGCCGTGATCCTGCCAAAAGTACACTCAGTGATTAGCGTAACTCTGCCTACCGTGTTCGCCTTCTTTATCGTTGGGGCGCTGGGAGCAATTTTGGGCAATGAAAACGTCCGCTACGTTACGCCTTTCAAGTTTTACGACACGAATTACATCATCAGCCATAACACGCTCGAGTTGAAATTTCTCATAGTCGAGGCTGCGTTCATAGCGGTCGCGCTCGCTGCGACATATGTAATTTTCATCAAAAAAGATATTAGGGCAGCCTCCTAGGAGCAGCGATGATACACGTATTTCTCCGGGAGCTTAGATCAAGAAAATGGGGCTTGCTGTTCTGGTGTCTCGGCATTGTGGCGCTGGTGGCTTCCGGTATGGCCAAGTACGCCGCCTACCAAACTGCCGGGCAATCCATCACCAGCTTGTTGGATCAATTCCCTCGAACCCTTCAGATCGTTTTCGGCCTGAGCGGCTTTGACCTCACCAAGGCCAGCGACTTTTTTGGCGTCTTGTTTTTATATATCGCCCTGATGGCGACGGTACATGCGGTACTGCTGGGTTCGGACCTGATAGCGAAAGAGGAGCGGGACGAGACCGCGGAGTTCCTGTTCGTAAAACCGATTTCACGCTCCAGCGTTATTACGGCCAAGCTGCTCGCCGGCCTGGTAAACCTGATAATCCTGAATATGGCGACGCTGGTGTCGTCAATCGTCTTCGTTAACTATTTCAATAAGCACGGCTCGATCACGGGCGACGTGCTGGTACTGATGGCCGGGCTGTTCTTCTTGCAGCTGCTGTTCTTTTTTATCGGCATGGCGGTCGCCGCGGTGAGCCGCAAGCCGAAATCGTCAGCTTCACTTGCCGGCTCAGTGCTGCTTGTTACATTCATACTGTCTTTTCTCATCAACTTCAATAATAAGCTGGACTTCCTGAAATACTTCACGCCGTTCAAATACTTCGATGCTAAGGCGCTGCTGTCGAGCCATAGCTTGGATCCTGTGTACGTGGGCCTCTCACTGGTTATCATCGCCGCCCTTATATTTACCACCTATTCGGCATATAACCGGCGGGATTTAAACTCTTAGCCGGGGCCTTGAATAGACATACAAGCCGAGTAACGCGCCGATCACTGCCGATAAGCCGCCGACCGCCAGTCCTACCCGAGGGTTGGCATGGTCGCTGATAAAACCTATGATTGGCCCGCCGACCGGCGTCGTCCCCAAAAACGCGATGGACCACAGTGCCATAACCCTTCCCCGCATAGACGGGTCGCTCGTCAGCTGCAGCGTGGTGTTTCCAAGCGCGATGAACATCACCGATAGAACGCCAACGGCTACCAGCAGCGCCAGGGCCGAAGCAAATGTCGGCATGACAGATACGACCAGCATGCTCAGGCCGAATAAAAAGGCTACGATTATCAGCTGTTTTTCGCGCACGTTCGCCTGGCCCGCGGTATACAGTCCGCCTATTATGGCACCGATTCCGGTAGCCGCCATCATCGTTGAATATGTAGCGGCGTCGCCGTGCATGGTTATAGTCGCGAATAGAGGCAGGGCCACCGGCAATTCGAAGGCGAACGTACCGATGATAAACATCATGATCAGCGTGACCTTCAGCTTGGGCACGCTCCAGGCATAGCGCAGTCCCGCCCGGATTTGGCCCGGTTCCTTGGCGGAGGGAGGCGACCTTTGCAGTTCCTTTTCGCGCATGAGCACCAGCGCGACCAGCACGGCTATATACGAGGCGGCGTTAATTATAAAACACTGGCCTATGCCAACAGTTGCTATAAGCAGGCCGCCTATGGACGGCCCTATAACGCGGGCTGTGTTAACCATGGTGGAATTAAGCGTCACCGCATTTTTCAGGTAGCGTTTGCCAACCATTTCCATAATAAAGGACTGCCTGGTTGGCGTATCGACTACCATGACCAGCCCCAATCCAATAGCGAACGCATAAATCATCCATAGCTGAATAGTGTTCGTAACGACCAGTGTGCCCAATCCCAAGGCCAGCACGCCGGCCAGGCTCTGCGTGCCGTACAGAAGTTTCCGCTTGTTGAAGCGGTCGGCCACGACCCCTCCCCACAAACCGAATACCAGTATGGGCAAAAACTGCGAGGCGACGACCAGTCCAAGCTGCGTGCCGGAATGTGTCAGCTTAAGCACCAGCCAGGACAGGCCGACGGTCTGCATCCAGGTACCGCACAGCGAAATACCCTGGCCAAATACGAATAACCGGTAATTGCGAACAGCCAGCGCGGCAAACGTTCGCTTTAACGTCGCTTCCACTACTCTCCTTTTTTGTTGTAGCTATACTTCTATTATACGCCGCGCGGCAAACATCTACGCTCTGCTATGATCTATACATGGACAAGAATATTTTTTCTCGAATGCTGAACCGGCCTGGCAATAGCCATAAATACGACTATGGCCACGTGCTGGTAGTCGGCGGTTCGCCGGGCATGGTCGGTGCGCCGCTGCTGGCCGCTATGGCCGCGCTCAGGACCGGTGCGGGTCTGGCAACGATTGCCGCGTCCGGCGACGTAACCGACAAGCTGGAGAAAAGAGTCGAAGAAGTCATGACGCTTTCCTTGCCCTCTGACGTTACGCGGGCGGCCGATACGATTGCGGATTTTATAGCCAAGAGGAAAGTTTCGGTGCTTATAATCGGCCCGGGGCTGGCCGTCACGCCCGAGACGCGCGGCTTAATCGAGCGCCTCTTAGAGAGCGTCAAACTGCCGGTCATCATCGACGGTGGCGGCCTGGGGGCGCTGCAGCAGCATCTTGACCGGCTGGACAGCGCCTCCTCTAAAGCCATTACCCTTACTCCGCATGAAGGCGAGTTCCAAAGGCTGGTTGGTCAGCGGCTGCCTGCTGAGCGGCCGGACCTCAAACCCCTGGCCGCGGCTTTTGCCGAAGACCACGGCGTCACCCTGGTATTGAAAGGCCATCCGACATACGTGGTCCATTCCGACGGTTCAGTATACGAAAACGAGACGGGCAATGCCGGCCTGGCCACCGCCGGCACAGGGGATGTGCTATCAGGAATAATTGGCGGCATTATAGCCCAGGGTGTCGAGCCGGGCGCCGCCGCTATAGCGGCTGTTTACCTGCATGGTCTGGCCGGAGACATAGCGGCGGAGCAAAAAACCGAACCCGGCATGATCGCCACCGACGTTATAGACGCGATACCTGCCGCCCTGAAGCACATAGAAAACCATGGCGCATGACAGCCGCGGCAGCTCTTAAAACGACGCCTCCCCTTCCTTTTCTGGAGAAACCAGCAAGCGAGGCGGCGCCCTTGCTGCTCGGCTGCGTACTGGAACGGACGATTGACGGCCGGGTACTGCGCGCCCGGATAGTCGAGACTGAAGCGTACGACCAAACCGACGTGGCCAGTCACAGCTACAAAGGCAAAACCCCACGCACCGAAGTCATGTTTGGCAAGCCGGGGCATTTGTACGTTTATTTCACGTATGGCATGCACTACTGCTGCAATATAGTAACCGGTCTCGAAGGGTACGGCGCGGCGGTTTTAATTCGGGCGGTAGAGCCATTGGCTGGCAAGGATGCCATGTCCAGCCTGCGGGGCGGCCGAAGAAGCGAATACGAACTAACCAACGGCCCGGCGAAATTCTGTCAGGCGTTCGGCATTAATCGCTCGCTTAACGGACACGACTTAACGCAGCAGCCTCTTAAACTATTGCCGCGCGAAAGCCTCTTAAATGAAGAGATAATTCAGACCACCCGTATCGGCATCAGCCGCGGGCGCGATGTGCCCTGGCGGTTTTACATCCGCGGCAACCCTTACGTTTCCAAACCGTGATGGCGTCAGTCTGATTCGACAACTTTGGCGAGGCGGTCCAAGCCGACGGCCGCACCGTGCTCCATGCCCATGCCCACCATGCCTTCCAAGCTCGCGATGTTCTGATATTTGGAAGTGGTGAGTACTTTTGTCGTGCCGTCTTCCTGCGGTTCAAGAACAACGGTTTCAGTCATGATGTTGCCAGCATACTGTTCGTACTCGAATGTCCTGCCCAGCTTGTGCGGTTCGTCAATTTCGGTGAACTCGCCCCGGAAGGCATGCTCTTTGCCGTCCTGCCCGGTGCTTACGAACCGCCAGGCCCCGCCTACTTTCAACTCATAAGTATCTATTCTGGTGCCGTCCCACCACAGCACGATTTGGTCGGGTTCCGTGTATGCCCGCCACAACCGCTCGGGCGTGGCCTTAAAGACCCTGGTTATCCTGACCTCCAGATTATCCTTATCAACTTCGAACTTAGTCTCTGACATGCTCATCCTCCTTCCTTAATATTTCTTCCAGCGCGTCGAAACGGGCGTCCCATAACCGATGGTACTGCTCAAGATATTGCTCGGCGTCGTGAATTGTTCGCGGTGACGCTTTGACCAGCTGCATCTTACCCTTCCGGCGTTTAACGACCAGCTTTGCCTGCTCCAGGACCTTAAGGTGCTTTGAGACTGCCGCCAGCGACATATCATAGGTAT
>CAYLML010000077.1:0-4664 GCA_964384985.1 uncultured Candidatus Saccharibacteria bacterium
GGCTGCTCGTCCAGCTCTCGGTTTGGGCAAGGTGTTACTGTGTGAGCGGTACGATAGCTGTGTCCTGCATACGCTTATCATAACAAATATCTGGCGATAAACAGTTGCGGACCCGCACTACCTTACAACTGGTATTAACACGACTGCCGCCAAGAGCATGCTAGATACCAGCTCGCCTTTACGCACATTTTCTTTGAGGATAAAGTATCCGGACATGTAGCGCAGGAACGGCCCGAACAGCATCAATAGCATCGTAAGAACCACGCCGAGGCGCTGTATGGCGTACAGGCTGACAACCGCGCCCAAGGCGTACACGCCACCTGCCAGCAGGCCATAGCCAAGCTTCTTAGACGAAAGGCGGCGTAAGCCCTGAGTCGAAAAGAATAGCCTCGACAGCACTAACACCGCGAGCACCCTGAACAGCGTGATGTACGCCGGAGACATATGAACGAGAGAAAGCTTATATAGACTAGGCAGCACGGCCTCCAAGCAGAAGCCGATAAGCAAATATATCAGGCCTTGTCTTTGCAGTCTGCGCAGCCGACGCCGGTGCGTTCCCCAGTACACAATGACGGCGCCAAGGATAAATGCCAGCAGAAACCCCGGCTTGCGCTCGGCGGGGAAGAGCATATACCCGATAAGCCCGGCGACGATCGGTTCAAAGTCATTAAGCGGTTCGCGCAGGGACAGATCGTCGGCCTTCAGCCCGAGGTAATCAAATGCATTGCTGCCGAACGAAACCAATGCGATCACGGCGATCAATCCCAATGCTGCCGGTGTCATATGCGGAAAGGGCTGATGGGTAAGCACGATAAACAGCAACATGCACACGGACATCGCGATGAACAGCAATAAAACCAGCTGCTGCGCGGCGATCCGGTTTCTTTTGAAGTTCAGTTTGTCTATTGTTTTGCCGGTGCTCTCTGTCACTATGGACAGCAGCACATATACGGGGCCCATAGCAGTATGGTATCAGTAAACAACCCCAAGACAAACATTGAATCTGCATGGATTGCTATGATGTATGGATGAATAAGCCGCATGATCCGGATCCGCTGAAGTCCGAGGCTCTCGAACGGCGCAAACACTACCGGTCAAGGGCCGGTGCAGTTTTAATCATAGTAGGAATGGCGCTTGGATTGGTCGCTATAGGCCTGTTTGTCCAAAGCCGGCACGGCGAACCGGAGCCGCCGCCGGGAGCTGTCCAGACCGCGGCGAAAAGTTCGGTCAAGCCCAGCACAACGCAGATTGCGAGCTATAATGTCTCTCCGGACTTGCCAAAATATATCGCCATACCAAATATTGGCTTACGGCAATCACGGATTATACAGCTGGGCCTGGTCAAAAACGAGATTACCGTGCCTGACAACATTTATGACGCCGGCTGGTACGACGGCAGCAGCAAGCCTGGCCAACCCGGCGCCATGTTCATCTACGGGCATGTTTCAAGCTGGAAGGCCAACGGCATTTTCTATAATCTCAAAAAATTAAGGCCGGGAAACACTATTACGATTACCAGAGGGGATAACACTACGTACACTTATCAGGTCGTATCCTCCAAAGTTTACTCGTACAATAGCGTCAATATGCAGGAAGTATTGTCGCCTGTCGATGCCGGCAAACCCGGCTTAAATCTGATGACCTGCATCGGGCAGGTTATTAAAGGCACGAGCGAGTTCAACGAGCGGCTGGTCGTGTTCGCGAGCCTGGTAAATTAGTCCGGCCCAGCCCAGCCTGACACGGTTAAGGTTGCCGGATGCTTGACTGCCAAGTCCTGCCACAGTATATTTCGGAGGTGGCAAGACTGATTATCATTGGCTGCGGACCCAAAGCAATAGCTATTGCCACAAAGGCGCACGTCCTTGAAAAGTTAGGCTGGAACGTACCGGAAGTCGTTATCATAGATAAACACGGTCCGGCCGCTAACTGGGACGGCACTAACGGCTACACGGACGGTGATTCGCTATTGGGCACAACGCCGCTCGAGGACATGGGCTTTCCATACGATTCACAGATAGATAAATCAGTAGACGAAGCAATGCTCGGATTCTCATACATGGCGTACATGGTTGATATCGGCAAGTACGTCGAGTGGGTGGACAGGAGCCTGTACCCTCCCACGCACGGTATGCTGGCCGATTACTACAAATGGGTCGTCAAAAAAATCGGTATGCCGCTTACGGCGGGCTCGGTCACTGCCGTTTCGCTCAAAGATAGCCAGTGGTCGGTCGCGTACGAAGATAATTCCGGCACTCAGGAAATCTCAGGGGACGGCCTGGTCATTACCGGACCGGGAGAGCCGTACAGGTTCCCACGTACCGAAACTTCGCAAAGCGAAGACCGTATATTCAACGGCCAGAATATCTGGCACAACCTGCATATTTTTAAGGATATGAAAAATGCCAAAATAGCGGTGATCGGCGCCGGGGAAACTTCAGCCGGAATCATGACCGGGCTGCTTAACCTTATAGACAACTCCTCCCAAATCGAAATTATCACGAGGCATCCAATCCTTTTCACGAGGAACGAAAATTGGATGGAAGTCATGTATTTTTCCAACGTGATGAATTGGTCAGAGCTGACGAAACGGGAAAAAACGGAGATTATCCGGCACGTAGACAGGGGGACTTTTTCAGCGGCGGCAAAGAATCTATTAGATTCCGTGTACAACGTCAGCATGCTGCTCGGCAACGCGGAGAAGATCGAAGGCGCTAACGACAAAGTACACGCTATCCTTTCTGATAAGGACGGCGGACATCGGCAAGTAGAGTACGATTACATTATTGAAGCGACCGGTTTTGACCCGCTAAGTTTTACCAAATTTTTCCCCGATAAATCCCTCTTCGACGAGCCGCACTCGCTGCACGAGAGGATAGACCGCGACTTAAGCGTCATAGGGCTCCCCGCCAAGCTTCACGTACCAGGGTTATCGGCAATGGCGCAGGGCCCGGGCTTTCCAAACCTTTCTTGCTTAGGCCTGCTGGCTGAAAGAATTTTGACATCCTACATCGCTAAGACGACCGCGCAGCCAACAAGCTAACTCGATTGCCATGACTATAATCACAGTCTCGATGTCCGATAACCGCTAGTATATTAAACCTATAAGCGTACAGTTAGCCGTATGGTAAGAGGGCTTAATAGGGCTGTAAAATACCATGCCGTACAGAAAAGGGATAAACAGTATGACGGTATGTTCTATTTTGCGATAAAAAACACCGGAGTGTATTGCCGTCCATCGTGCACAGCTCTGCGTTCACTTCAAAAGGACTGTTCTTTTTTTGCGACTGTCGATGCAGCAAAGCTACATGGCTACCAGCCATGTACTCACTGCCACCCTGACAGACTAAAAAATGGCTTGTCGCTCAAGATACTTGACCGCATAGACGCCGGCGCAATAAATGACAAAGGCGTTCATGGCCTTGCTGATTCATTGAATATAAGCGAAAGGCATTTGCGGCGCATTGTTCATGACAGGACGGGCACTTCGCCGCATCGATTTAATAAGACGAAACGTCTCGCTGCCGCCCAGCTGCTTATAACGCAGACCAAACTACCAATAATTGACATTGCTTTTAATACTGAATTTTCCAGCCTACGGCAATTTAATGCCGTATTTAAAGATACATTTAAAACTTCACCCAGTGAAATGAGAAAAGCTTCCCATTAACCAACGAAAAAGGTAAAAAATATGAAAAATCTAAAAAAATATTCACTCACACCCATACTGGCCGTCGTCTTTGCGCTTGGCTTTGCCGCTCCGGCCAAAGTTCTGGCCGCTACTTCGCCGACACTAGTGGGGTCAGCCGGCTACTCAGTCTTGGGGGGAGCGGCAGTAACTTGTACTGGGTCAACAACTGCTAGCGGAGCTGTAGGTGTCAGTCCCGGTACCTCAATATCCGGGTTTCCTAGTCCATGTACAGCCGGCGGCGGTACACACTCCAATGATGCCAGCGCCATAGCGGCCCAAGCTGATGCGCTAACCGCTTTTGGCACTCTGGACCAGACATGTGACCATAGCTACGGCGCGCAGGACCTCACTCTGCTGTCTCCACTTGCGCCGGGCGTCTACTGCTCCACT
This sequence comes from uncultured Candidatus Saccharibacteria bacterium, assembly GCA_964384985.1. GTDB lineage: Bacteria > Patescibacteriota > Saccharimonadia > Saccharimonadales > UBA4665 > CAYLML01. The sequence goes on from CAYLML010000077.1 coordinate 4,079, forward strand.
AGCAGTTTCTCGCTGTCTGGAAACCTGACTCTCACTGGAACCGGAGTCTGGATTTTCAAGTCCGTCTCAACGATCATCACATCATCCGGCTCGTCAGTGACCGGCGGCGACCCCTGTAACGTGTGGTGGAGGGTCGGCAGCTCAGCGACTCTCGGTACGACCACATCGTTTATAGGTACTATCATAGCCCAAAACGGCACCACAGCGTTGAATAACGGCGCCACCTTGAATGGACGGGTCTTGGCTCTATCCGCCGGTACGGTAACTTTGAACGCCAATACGATCACGGGCCCAACATGCGCGTCCTCAGGTGGCGGTAGCAGTGGTGGCAGCGGCAGCGGCTCATCCTCTGGCGCCAGTTCATCAGCCGTTCCGAAATTGCCAAATACGGGACTTGCCCCCAAGGGTAAAGATAACTCGCCGTGGGATGTCCTTGTTCCGGCCGGGATTGCCATTGCCATATTCACTTTTTACTTAGTCCGAAGCCGGCGGGAAACGTAGTCCAAATAACAAGAAGAACAGTCAAATTGCCGTATTGTTCAGAATGAATTCATTTAAAACACCGAAAATCTTACAAAGGAGAACG
>CAYLML010000078.1:0-4622 GCA_964384985.1 uncultured Candidatus Saccharibacteria bacterium
AGAATCAAAATCATCCGGCGTCCGACGCATCAAGGCTGTGCTGGCATGATCAAGCGGCGAAGAAAAGTTCAGCCATCTGCGGATTACCCTCGGCTATAGTTTTCAAAAAGCGAATTTCACGTTCAGGCCCACGATATGAGGCTTCGTGTAATATAACGGCCTCACCATCTGCATCAGAAGCTGAAACGTCCGGCTGGTAAATAAATTCGTCAGGTGACACGGTCGTTATTTTTCCTATAAATTGGCCTCTGCGATAGAATTCTTCTACAAAAGTATTTTGAGCCTCTGGAACCACATATCTAAGCACTCCGCTAAAGTCTGAAGGCCGGGCCTGCTTAGCTTTCTCTAGCTCAGTTGCTTCAAGGTCAAGCATAGGTGTCACTATATTTGGCATCGGTATTACGAAAGAGCCACTCCGCCGTACAGCAAAGTCATAAATAGCACGCTGGAAACCAACGTTCTGTCTAGCAATCTCGCCAGGCATACTAACGTGCTTTGTAAAAGGTAAGGGCTTTACGCCGGCAAATTCACCTAGTATGTTCCTGGTTAACATTTCCTGAACTGCTGTTGCGACAAGTGAGGGGTCCGCTACGCCTATGAATGTATCAACTGTCCGGCCACCACTATCCGGGCGTGTGGTCATGCCGGCAATCATATCGCCATCATAGTAAGCGCGATGGAACCGCCCCTCACCATTCGACATATAATAGAGTATTGGATCCTTGATATCATCAGGTAACGATAAACCTGCAGATTCCAATAAGTAGCAGTACGTTTGCCAACTATATAACTCTTTCGTCAGGTGTTCACCACCCGTACTGTGTGTATCGAGTACCAGGTCATCCTGTATGGGAATATCTAAAACGCCATCAGCCCAACGTTCAATTTCAGGACTACTCATTATAATTACTATAACACTTAGTAATAATTATATCAAATTTATAATATGCTTGCTGAATCGTGGCGATTTGATAAGTATTTAAGGGCGCAGGGCAGTCTCGCCCAGGAATAGGTAGCCGCTCTGTTCCATGGGTTTGATCACAGGGTCGAACAGGACGGTTTCGCCATGAGCTTCCAGAACCTCGGCCATCTCTCTTGCGAAGTTCACTTCGTCGAGCTTCAGGCCGATTTCTTCAACGCCTACATGAATGTCGGCACAGTTGATCTCGGTGAAGGGGTTGCCTGAAGACGGCTCGCGTTGGCGAAATAGCACACTCCGCGTGGCAGGAACCTCGCGAAAGACGGGAGCTTCCTCGCGGATCCAGCCTTCTCGCTTTTCGTTTAGCTGTGGCTCAATATCAATACGGACCGACCGACCGTCGCTCACGAGCTGCATCTTTGTGGGAGCTTCAACTGTTGTCATGACATCTCTACACATAAATTATAACATAAAAATGCTATAAATAGAAATAAGCTTGCAAAAGCAGGGGGCACATCGGCTATTTTTCAGGTGTTGATGTGCTAAAATACTGCATATGCTTCATAAGCTTAAAAATGCCGGAAGCGGCGTTGCTCAGAAGGCGCTTGAAGGGGCTAACAAGGCCTCGGCCGCGGCACGGGCGCGGACCGGTAAAAAGGGCGACCAGTATCTGGTGGCGCTGGATATCGGCACCGAATTCGTGAAGGCGCTGATCGGGCGGATCGACGCCGCGAACAGCACTGTGGAAATCATCGGTGTCGGGCGGGCACACCAGGGTTTGAATGATATGCAGGCCGGTGCTATCGCGGATATCGCCGCGGTGGTGGATAACTGCGACAAAGCGCTAAATCAGGCCGAAGGGCAGGCCAATGTGAGCGTGCGTACAGCCATCATCGGTATCGCCGGCGAGCTCGTCAAGGGTACGACCACTACCGTGCGGGTAGCCCGGCGCGAAGTCACCAAGCCGCTGGATATCGCCGAGATGGAACGGATTATCAATCTGGTGCAGCAGCGGGCCGAAGCCAAAGCCAAGGAACAGCTGGCCTGGGAGCTTGGCGGCAAAACGGTAGAGGTACGGCTGGTGAACAGCGCGCTGGTCAGCATTGAAATTGACGGCTACCCGGTTACGAATCCGATCGGGTTCCAGGGCAAAGACGTGGTCGTACAGCTGTATACCGCTTTCGCGCCGCTGATACATATTGGCGCCTTGGAAAAGACCGCCCAGGAGCTTGACCTTGACCTGCTGGCGGTAGCCGCCGAACCGTTCGCCGTGTCGCGCGCGGTCATCGGTAACAACCCTAACCAATCGCTGAGCGCCATACTGATGGACGTCGGCGGCGGCACCACCGATATTGCCGTCGTTAATGATGGCGGCGTGCAGGGTACGAAGATGTTCGGCATCGGCGGCCGCGCGTATACCCACGCCGTGGAACGCGACATGAGCGTGAGCTTCGAAAAGGCCGAGCAGCTCAAAGTCGGCCTGAGCACGAACAAGGTGGCAGTAGCCCAGCGGCCGGCAATCGAGACGGCTCTGGGCAAAACGGCAGATGTCTGGATCGGCGGCATCGAGCTGGCCCTCAGCGAATTCACCAAGCTGGATCACCTTCCACACCGCATGTTCCTTTGCGGCGGCGGCTCTTCGCTCGATCTCCTGATGGACCGGCTGGAAAATACCGATTGGTACAAAACGCTGCCGTTCACGCGCAAGCCTAGCGTCCACCACATCCGTCCCGAACAGGTTTCCGGCATCACCGACAGCACCGGCAAGGTGAACGACCACACCTTCATCACCGCCATGGGGCTGCTCAGGGTCGGCATGGACACGATGCAGTTCTCGGGCAGTGAGGCTGGCTCCATCCGGGATAAAATTGATAGAATGTTGAGCGTATAGTAAGAAGCATATGGCAAACGACAAAGATACAATTTACATCGATGTCGATGACGAAATAACCGGCATCATAGATAAAGTCCAGGGTAGCAGCGGCAAGGTTGTGGCCCTGGTCCTGCCGAAGCGCGCCGCGGTGTTCCAGAGCATCGTAAATATGAAACTTCTCAAACGCGCGGCTGACAGCGCCGACAAAAACCTGGCACTTATCACTACCGAAGCCGGACTGTTGCCGCTGGCCGGCGTCGCGGGCATCCACGTGGCCAAAACCCTGAATAGCAAACCGGAAATCCCGTCAGCGCCCAAACTGGCCGAAGATGCCGAAGAGGCCGTGGAAGAAGACGGCTCCCCGGCCGAAGTAACGGCGGCTGCCGCCGGCGGCAAAGCAGTCGGCGATCTGGCCAAGCCGCCGTCAGATAACGGCGTAGAAACTCTAACGCTTGACGACGCTACGCTGCCACCGGAGTCCATCGACGACAAACCGAAACCTAAAACGTTTGAACCCCCGGCAGGCAAAGGTAAAAGCAAAGGCAAAAAAGACAAAAAGCTGAAAATCCCCGATTTCAACCGTTTCCGCCTGCTGCTCATCGGCGGCGTCCTGCTGTTTATTCTGCTGATTATCTTCCTGATCCTGGCAGTCAAAGTACTGCCAAAGGCCGTAATTACCATCGATACTGGTGCTCAGCAATTCAAAAGCAACTTGACTCTGAACCTCTCGCCCACGGCCACCACCCTCGACCCAAACAACTTTATCGTTCCTTCCAAGCTGGCCCAGCAGCAAAAGACCTACAGCCAGGAAGTCGCTACCACCGGCCAGAAGAACAACGGCACCAAAGCCAGCGGCAGCATTAGCATGACTGCTACCGAAAATGGCAGCCAAACACCGGCTACTGTACCGGCCGGAACCGGCGTCAGTTCAAATGGCCAGACGTATATAACTCAGTCAGACACGACCTTCAGTGATAATGGACACAATAACCACAATGGTACGTTTACTTACCAAGCCACCGATGCAACGACCATCATCGCGCAGAATCCTGGCTCCAGCTATAACGGCGCAACCAGCTTCTCGGTCGCTGGCAGGAGCGATGTTTCAGCTAGCGTGTCATCAGCTATTGCTGGGGGCACCGATAACATCGTGCATAGCGTTAACCAAAATGACATTAATAATGCCAAGGCTAAGATTAACACCAGCGACCCAAGCGTGAAGCAGGATCTGGAAAGCCAGCTAAAGGGCGCAGGCTACTTCGTGATTGAAGCTACTTACAGCGCTGGTACCCCTGTAGTCATCCAGAGCGCCAACGTCGGGGCTGTAGCCGATAACGTAACAGTTACCGAAACGGTGAGCTATCTGCTGTACGGCGTGCATAAGAGCGACTTGGACACCTTGGTCACCAATGACGTGGACACGCAGATCGATACCAGCAAGCAGAAAATCCAGGATACAGGAGTCACCAAGGCCAACTTCAACGTCACTACCGAATCAACTGCCAGTGCTCAGGTGACCATGACCGCCCCAGCCGTGGCAGGTCCGGACATTAACATCCCGGACATCCAGAAAAATGCCGCCGGCCAGCAGGCAGGCAAAATTAAGGGCGACCTGGAAGGCAATCCCGGCATAAAGTCGGTAAACGTGAAACTCAGCCCGTTCTGGGTAACAACAGCTCCCAAGAAGACCAGCAAAATAAAGGTAGTTATTGCCCAGCCCAAGACAGCGAGCAACAGCAATGCAAACCAGTAAATCAGTTCTCGGCCTGGATGTGGGCGGAAAGCGGATTGGGGTAGCCGTGGCTTCGCTGGCCGCGCGGCTGGCGCAGC
>CAYLML010000079.1:0-4618 GCA_964384985.1 uncultured Candidatus Saccharibacteria bacterium
CATTGCGTAACAAGAGGCTAGGTTAGCATCGATGAACGTAGACGTACTGCATATTCTCTGGCTGCGCCAGATGCGACGCTATATAAGGAGCCGCTCGCGTATTTTGGGGGCTTTCGGCCAGCCGATACTGCTGATGCTGGCTCTCGGCTACGGCATTGGCGCGATTTACCGGCGGGCAGGCGAGGGCAATTATTTGCAGTTCCTGGTGCCGGGCATTATAACTCAGACCATTTTGCTTTCAGCTGTTTTCTGGGGAATTATTATACTGCAAGACAAACGTTTCGGCTTCCTGGCCGAGCTGCTTGTTACCCCCGTTAAGCGTTTGCACATTTTGCTTGGTAGCGCCCTTGGAGGCGCTACCATAGCGCTCCTTCAGGGTGTGCTGGTCTTCATAATCGGTACGATATTCGGCTTTCGGCCGTATAACTGGCTGCTCGTCATACCGGCCCTGTTAGTGATGGCGTACATGACCCTGGCCTTGACTTGTTTTGGCGCCGGTATCGCTTCAATGGTAGAAGATTTCCAGGGCTTCCAAGGTATTAATAACTTCCTAGTTATGCCGCTGTTCTTTTTGTCCAGCGCCCTGTACCCGCTCAACAACATTCCTACGGCCCTAAAAGTTATCACTACCATTAACCCCGTCACTTACATGGTTGACGCCCTGCGGGCACTGCTTGCCAACCAGTCGCATTTCGGTCTCAAAAAAGACTTATTGGTAATCACTATAACCTTCTTGCTATCGGTGGCATTCGCCGTCAACAGATTCAACCGTATCGAGATATAGTCCGCTACGTTTTTCGTTTCGACGCTATAGCGTTACAATGGCTGCGATGAACATCTTACGAAATAAATACGGTAAAGTGGAGCCGCTTTGGCATGTGCAGGCCGCCATGTTCGTAGCGATCGCCCTTCAACTGCTGCTGCCGGACCGCTACCTACTAAGCTCCCGCTATATAGTGCCCCTTATAGAGGCGGTTTTATTGCTTGCCCTGGCGGTAACTACGCCGAAGGAACGCATATTCAAATCATTGAGTAGACGGATTAACGTTATTATGCTGATTGTCCTGACAGGCTTGGCGAACGGCTACTCATTATTTATCGTCACCCAGAAATTGCTGCAAAGCAATGTAAGCAATGGCCGCGACCTCATCCTGTCGGCAGTGAATATTTATCTCACGAACCTTATTATTTTCGCTCTCCTGTACTGGGAGATGGACGGCGGGGGACCCGGTGAGCGTTTAGCAGCCCCGAAGCACGAACACGACTTCCTATTTCCCCAAGACCAGAATGAGTCATACAAGCACCCTGAGTGGCGGCCGTCGTTTGTGGATTACCTGTATGTTTCCTCAACGAACGCCATGGCGTTCAGCCCGACTGATACTATGCCATTAAGCCGGCGCGCCAAGCTGCTTATGCTGTTGCAAGCCACCATCTCACTTGTCGCGATCGGGCTGGTCGCCGCCCGCGCGATTAATATCCTCCATTAAGCGCGCTCGCGCTGCACACTAAGACGGAACTTTGAATAATTGCCGTCGCTCGCATACTACAAAGGCCGCGGCTCCGATAATCAGTGGCAGCCAATAGCTGATCAGCCGGTAGAGCAGGGCGAGCGCCAAAGCTGCGGGTGCGTCGACGCCATAAGCGGCAAAACTGGCGGCCAGGCCTGCCTCGAAACCGCCTATGCCGCCAGGCGTCAGTACTGCCGAGCCGGCGCCGAGCCCGACTGTAAAGGCCAGTAACACGCTTACGAACGGCAGCTGCACGTTCAGGGCATGGAGACAGCAGAGAAGGCTAAGCGCGTTGCACATAGTCAGAATGAGTGATGTCCCCAAGGCGGCCAGTAACGAACGCTTACGCCGTCGCCAGGCTTTAAGTTGGATTTTTACGTTTGCCGAGACCTTCTGAAACCGTTCACGTCCGAATAACAAGCCAGCTACGACAAGGACGACAGCAACTGCCAAGACGGCTTTAACCAGGAACGAAGGGTCAGGCCCATGCCAATGCAGAGCCTCGAGGGAGTTATGCGAAACAACCAGAAGCAGGATTATGAGCAACATATGCCCTAAAAACCCAAGCAGATTATTAATAGCCACCGTGCTGCCGGCTTGGGTGGCGCTGTGACGTTCATGCCGCAAATATAGATAATTAGCGCCCAGTCCGCCAATGCCGGCAGGCAGCAGCCGGTCTACGAAGTTAGCAGCTACCTGCACCAGTAATGTGCGCCGATAGCGAAGCCGATGGAAAGCCAAGATGCAGTACGTTCCGGCCGCCGCAGCGAACGTAGCCAAAGTCAGTACGATAGCTGTTATAACAGGCAATGCCCTGGGGTGGCTCATAACATGCCAGCTGGAGCGAAAATCACCCACCTGCGGCAATAGTACGTACACCGCCACTAGGATCACTAGAAGCAGCAGCCAGCGGCGCCGGTTCGGATATAGAGCATGGGTCTGCCGTGTCATCTGTGCACTTATTGTAGCCCACTGCCCGAATGTTGAAAATCTTACGCGCCCAGGCACTTTAGTGTGTTTTAATGGAGTTAATGACCGCTCTTGCAGTTTACGGATGGTTATCATGACAAATACAAAAGAGACCCCTCGGCCGACAGCGCGCGCTATCCAGCACTATGCCTGGCAGGCGATAGTATATGACGCTTTAATTTTCCTGCTGCCGGCAAAAAGCGTAACAACCAGTATGTATAATTTTTCAACGCTCCAGTATCGGGTAGTGGCCTTAATCATAGCCATTCCGTCGTTAGCCGTCTGGCTGGCGGCATTCATAGGTTACGCCAAGCTGCGCGAGTATGCCCTTTCAGTGCGCAAAACCCCTGAGGGTATATATTTTGATCAGCTGGCTGAAGGCTGTACGTGGCTGGCTTGGAGCCTGCCCGTCGGTGTGATTATCCCGACAATATTAAGCGCGATCAGCGACCATTATTCAGGTTTCCATGCCGCCTCTATTATTATAAGCAACTACATCAGCATGCTCTTCCCGTTGATCGCCTTCAGTGTCATAGCCGGCGCTTCGCGCGGTTTGCTGGGGAACGTTAAAGTTAAGTTAACTCTTGTGAGCGCCCGTTTCATCATCATCGGCTTTTTATTGCTCGGCGTTCTATATTGTTTCTTCACATTCCGTCATTTTGATCTTAGCAGCTTGAACTCCACCAACAATCCGTATTTCCTGCCTATTTGGCTCATGGTGATTACCTTTACCGTCCCATACTTGTACGCCTGGTTCATGGGCATATTGGCGACTTTTGAAATTACCTTGTTCCGGCAACACGTTCGCGGCGTCCTGTACAAGCAGCCGCTGGGTTTGCTGGTTGGCGGCTTGCTGGCTGTCGTCTTCAGTTCTGTCGCCCTCCAATACCTTGGCAGCGTTGAGCCGCGGATCGGGCATCTTGTTCTGGATTATAAGCTGGCTCTGACACTGCTGTTCCGGGTGATCGGCGGCGGCGGCTTCATTTTACTCGCGCTCGGGGCTAGCCGCCTGAAAAAAATCGAGGAAGTGTGACACCCATGGCTAACCCTGACAAATCGTCGCTATACGACAACGTAGTGCGTGTCACCCATGTGTACCTTGGTCCGGCGGCCGACAGGTTCATCGCCCGCCAAGTGGAAAACCACCTCCATAAAGCTCCCGAGGAATTGTCCCGGGCAGACTTGGCAGGCCTGGTCGACTGGATACGCGTAGTCGTGTCGCTGCTCACCGAAGATAACGAAATAATAGAGGAGTACGCCGCGGAGCTTCAGAAACTGGCCGGCGTTGATGCCGGCCCCAAAAATTCCCGCACTTAAATTACTGCCATGCCAAAAAACCTTCCATCCACCCCCGCCATATTGAGCACAGAACGAACGCCTCACGAGCAGCAGGCCGAAGCCGAAGCGCTATTTACCAGTATCGGCGACGGTGCTATTTCTACTGATGAATTCGGCCGTATCACCCGCGTCAACCCTGCGGCGCAATACCTGCTTGGCTATAGCGAAAAGGAATTGCTTGGCGCCTGGTTCCCCAAAAAAATTGTCGCAGTGACCTTTGATGATGCGCCCGTCACATTGATTGACCGTCCGATCACCAAGGCATTCCTGACAGGCAAACCCATTTCCGAAAAACTCTACTACCGCCGCAAAAACGGCCAGAAGCTGCCTGTAGCGGTCAACGTTTCGCCCATATTGCTGGACGGCAAGCCGCTCGGCGCTATTGAAGTATTCAGGGATATTACTCTTGAACAAGAAGTAGACCGTATGAAAAGCGAATTCATATCTTTAGCCTCCCACCAGCTGCGTACCCCTTTATCGGCCATAAAAACATACACCCATATGCTGTTTGACGGTTTCATGGGCGAACTTAATGAAGCCCAGAAAAGCTCGTTAAATACCATTATCGGCGCCTCAAACCGAATGAATGAGCTTATAAGCACGCTCTTGAACGTAACGCGCATGGAAAGCGGCATCATCGCCGTGACACCTAAACCCGTACGCGTCGACGCCGTTGCCAATGATGTTATTAAGGAGCTCACGCTGACTGCCGGCACTAAGGCGATCAGTTTAAGCGCAAGCGTAAAACCCAAGGCGGGTATCACCGTTACGACTGACGCGCTGATCCTTAAAGAGGTGATGAT
>CAYLML010000080.1:0-4521 GCA_964384985.1 uncultured Candidatus Saccharibacteria bacterium
GCAGACGGCCGCGATACACCTGGGCAAACGACCCGGCCGCGAACGGCCGCAAGTCAATCGTCAGGAAGTGTTTTTCGTAATCCGGCATATCGGCTTTAAGCAGTTCCGGCAGGTCGATATCTTCAAATTCGACCGTCTCAAACACCTCATATTCGGCCGGCCCAGCCCAGCCCTTCAGGTACTCGGCGTCAAGCACCAGTATCTGCAGGAATTTAACATAGATGCCGCCCAAGCCCTGGAAAGTATTAAATAGCAGCCGGTTAATGGCCAGCTGCGTATCGGAGCCACCCGCCGCGCGCAGCCGCAGAAGCTGCCAGCTGAGTTTAATCAGTGTCCTCAGCCGCGAGCCTTCCATTTACCTCGTCCTAAACCCTATCCAAAACAACCCGACAGTCATGATGAGCGCGGAGTAGTACAGGGCCAATACGCCGCTATGCCTGACACTTAAAGCCATTAAGATTATGGCCACCCATATTATAAGAATCGTTAGACAGACAAATGCGTAGCGCATAATTTTCCCCGGTTACACAAGTATTATATAACGAATAAGGAGTTAATGGTAGCCACTACAGGTGAGAATTGGCTGAGCGTTAACTAAAATAGTCTACGATAGCATCGATTGCTGCGTTAATGCCTTTAAGAGTTTCTTCGTCTTCTCCGGAGCCTGTTGTGTCAGAATGCAACTGCTTGGCCCAGACTTTACGAAGGGCTTTGGCTGCATTCAAGGCTATCTCCGGTTTAGCCTTCAGAAGTTGAGGATTAAGGCCTATCGTTTCGCAATGCCGTTCAATAGCGGATTGACTGCCTGATTTACCACCAAACATGTCTCTCAGCCAATCAGAGTCACCGGCGGCTTGGCCGCCACCCTGAGCCTTTAATCGTTCGATCTCCGCTCTTAGTTCCCACACCCTCATTTTTTCAGTACTAAGCAAGCCTTTGTTATGTGCCAGTAGAGCTTCCAGGGTTTCTATCTCGCCAAGCGTGACCTCGTGTTAAACCGCCAGTTGAGCTAGTCGGCCATGCAGTCCCAGTACTGCTTCTCGGGTCACTTCGTCTTCGATGCCCTCAAGCAGCGCCCGAACTTCTGTGGGTATGTCTTGCGTAACTTCATGACGTTCAGCGAAACCGACACTTTTACCAAAGGCTACCAAAGCCTGAGAATGATTAAGCACCTCAATAGTTAACCCGTGTCCTTCGTATGATAATTTCAGTAAGTCTTCATAGTGGCCCCAGGCACCACTCTTGGTGATGCCCAGTTGATCGAATTCATCCAAAAAGCCGGTTCTAGTACTTATCGATTTACCGTCATGGGCTAAGTATAAGGAGTTACCTCTGCGCAGAGCATAGCCATAATCCCCACTTCGTTCATCAATATCGAAATCGAAGGTGTTAGTGTCATATTTTGTGCGTGGCGCGCAAATCTCCAGCGTGTTCGGTGAACTGTCATTTTCCGTATCATATCCCGAGTTTCGCACTTCGGCGGAAGTCTGGAAATCACCCCGAATGGCCACTGAGCGGGCTGGGATCCCGAAGTCTAGCAGCATGACCTGTATGCCATCAAGACCGGAATAGCCATCGGCCGCAATTTTACGCATGTCAATGATGATAGACGTGTTAGCGTCCGATAACTGTTCGACCTCCAAGTGCACCTGTTTGAGGTGTTCTATCTCACCTGTAGCTTCGCCGGCTGCGTTAACATAAATAATATCACCTGATCCACCAAGGGCAGGGGAGGCCTGCTGAGCTTTCTCGATATCACCTGACATATTTGCAGATTATATCATTAAGCAGCGTATATATCAATTTTTCAATCTTCTTGCTTGCCAACAGATGGCAAATAGGGTAGCATAGACCGGTAAGCGAGGAGTGTTACGAAGTGGCAAAAGCTACTAAGTATGTGTTTGTGACAGGAGGCGTGCTTTCCGGATTAGGAAAGGGTATCACCGCCGCCTCGATTGGCAACCTTCTCAAAGCCCGCGGCCTGCGGGTAAACCTCCAAAAATGCGATCCGTATCTGAACGTCGATGCCGGTCTGTTGAACCCCCGCGAGCACGGCGAATGTTTCGTAACTAAAGACGGCGCCGAGACCGACCTTGACCTTGGCCATTATGAACGGTTTACCGACAATGAGATGACCTCCAAAAGCTCGCTGATGGCTGGCCGCGTCTTATTGAAACTTATCCAGGACGAACGCGCCGGCAAATTCGACGGCGACGACGTGCAGATTATCCCGCATCTCACCGGCGCCATTCAGGATTGGATCATCAAAGCCGGCGAGGGCTACGACGTACACATCGTCGAAATCGGCGGCACGGTGGGCGACTACGAATCACTGTCGTTTATAGAAGCCATACGCGAGCTGGGCGTAAAGGTCGGCCTGGAAAACTGTGCCTACGTTCATGTCGTGTACCTGCCATACCTCGGCGCCAGCAACGAAACCAAAACCAAACCGGCGCAGAATTCAGTGCGGGAATTGCGCGGACTGGGTATCACGCCGGATATCCTGGTGGCACGCAGCGAGCGCCCGGCACCGGCCGCAGTCGTACGCAAACTGTCGCTGTTCAGCGGCGTCGCCGAAGAGGCTATCGCCTTGCTGCCGAACGCCCGCAGTATCTATCAGGTGCCGCTGACGCTCGAAGATGCCGGCATCGCCGATGTTATTACAAAGCATCTGGGCCTAAAGGCTTCAAAACCAAATTTGAAAGACTGGCGCGCCACGGTAGCCATGGCCACGGCCGAATACCCGCGCACGCTGAAAATCGGCTTCGTGGCGAAGTACATGGAAAACACCGACACCTATATGTCTGTCTTCGAAGCGCTAAAGAGCGCCGCCTGGCACAATAAGTGTGCCGTTGACATCACCTGGATCGACGCCGAACAGTTCGATAAGCCCGGCACTGACATTGCCGGATCGCTGAAGGGTTACGACGGTATCGTCGTGCCCGGCGGATTCGGCCAGCGCAGCCTGGAAGGCAAGATTAAGGCCGCCCAATACTCGCTCAACAGCAAGCTGCCATATCTGGGACTGTGCTTAGGCCTGCAAATGGCGGTTATTGCCGCGGCTCGCAATGCCGGAATCAAAGATGCCACGACATTCGAGCTTGATCCCGAAAGTCCGCGCCAGATTATCGTTACGATGGACGGCCAGGAAGGCAAGCAGATGACCGGCGGCACGATGCGACTCGGCGATTATAATTGCACGCTTGCGAAGGGCAGCCTGGCGGCCAAGCTTTACGGCACCACGAAAATCGTTGAACGGCACCGCCACCGCGGCGAGTGCAACAATGCTTACCGAGACCAGTTCGAATCCTGGGGTATCCGCGCGACCGGTATTAACCCCGACAACGGCCTCGTGGAAATCATCGAAGGTATCGACCATCCGTTCCTGCTTGCCAGCCAGTTCCATCCGGAGTTCAAAAGCCGCCCCAACCGACCGCACCCGATGTTCAACGGCTTCATCCGGGCAATGCTGGACTAGCAGCTATCGGCGTGGCGGTGATATAGCTCATTTGCCAAGCCCGCGCTCGTAAGTTACCATAACCTATATGGAAGAAACCGAAACGCCAACACCCGCACCGGCTGACGCGCCGGGCAAGCACCTCAAACGTATTTTGCTCGTAGAAGACGATGACTCCTTAGCCAGCGTTTATGTGATGCGCCTGCAGGCTGAAGGCTTCGATGTACGCCGGGTAGCCAACGGGGAAGATGCCCTGGCCGCCGCCCGCACCTATAAGCCCGACCTGGTCGTTCTCGATGTCATGATGCCGAAAGTCAGCGGATTCGACGTCCTGGATATTTTGCGCAACACGCCGGAAACGGCCAACCTGAAGGTTATTATGCTGACCGCGCTCAGCCAGGAAAGCGACCAGGAACGCGCCAAATCACTCGGCGCCGACGATTACCTGGTGAAATCCCAAGTAGTTATATCCGACGTTGTCGAACGAATCCGCCACCACCTAGGCGAAAACTAAACCCCTGTATACGTATAAAGATTATTCGACGGTGACTTCGGTGCGCATGACCGATTTGCCGCTGAAGAGGCGGACTTTGCGCTGGTTGTAGTGCACAATGCCGTCGCGGGCGGCGTGTATGGTGAAGTTGCGGCTCACTTTGGTGCCTTTGCCGCCGCGCTTGCTCATGCCGACCTGGCGGACAATGACTTGGCCGACCTTGACCTTTTCGCCGCCAAACAGCTTGACGCCAAGGCGCTGGCCCGCGCTGTCGCGGACGTTTTTGGCTGTACCACCGGCTTTGACATGTGACATAATTACTTCCTTGTTATTACTATGAGCTGGCGGGCGACGATCTGATCTGCTCTGTAATAGAGGAGGTCTTCATCCCGGACATGCTCAAAACTAACCCGATTATAGCCCAGATCGCCCATCTGGTCAATAAGGGGTACATGCTTAAAATCGCCGTTTTTCATCTGCCAGGCCGGAATGGCTAGGCAAAGCCTAGTGCCCGGCTTGAGCTGCCCGTGAATATTTTTTAAGAACTTTTTAATAATTAAGTTGCAGTCAG
>CAYLML010000081.1:0-4495 GCA_964384985.1 uncultured Candidatus Saccharibacteria bacterium
TCTTTGAACAGATTGGTACGGCTCGCTATCGCCCTATACAGGACAAACAAACATGAACGCCGACACAACCTTGAAGCTGACCTACCAGTATCCCGACCGCGCGCAATTCTCTGTGGAATATACCTCGTATTCCGCTGCGATACACGATTGGGATATTATCAAACTCCTACGCAATCTGGCATGGGCGAAGTTGGAACAGTTCACGGTCGGCGAAGGGGTTAAGCTCTTGAAGCGGGTAGGGTGACCCGGCTCCGGCTTTGGGGCGTTGCGCGAGGGAAGTGGGACTACCAAGGCGCGGGGCTTGCCTAAGCCGGGTCGGTCTCTATTATGCACATGCGTAGGAGGTTTGCAAGTGTTCGATTTCTCAGGCTTTAAGACCAACGCGCCGCGTCGCATGAGGGTGTTACAGGCCGACACTGAAGGGCTACACCTGAGCGATGAAACTAGCGGCAAGGTTTTTGTTGTAGAACACATGCACGCCATTGATTTGGGATGCGAAGTATTCACCTTGTCAACGCGGGAGCCGCGAAAAGAAGGTGGCAAGGATCGGTACACGGTTATACTCCGCAACAGCGATCTAGGAGTGCTGTTATATCTTCTAGGCTACAAGACGAAGGGAAAGAGAAAATGAAATACCGCATTGTTACAATGTGCGACTTAGGTGGGTCTGTGCAGCAAAATAGCCTTGAGTTTGAAGTTCAATACTTCGTACAGGCACAAGCAACATTTGCTATGTTGGCGGTTCGCCCTGATGTTACATCGTGCATGTTATACGCCGATCTTTCTTTGCTCTGCACAAAGGACGAATTTATCGCCGCACAGCGCGACCGTCAACGGCAGGCAATGCTGAACCCAGGACCACCGCCCAACTTCAGGATGTGAGGTTATTATGGACTGTACACCCTATCCACATTACTACGACATTCTGTTGCCAGTTTTGATGATACTGGCGATAGTTGTTCCTCTTGCAATTACATTGTTTCTTGCAAGTAGGGTGGGGAAGTAGTTATGCAATTCATCGTCCTACTGAAGCTTCGCCACCTATTCTATGCAGTCACGGGCGTAGCGATATTACTCGCATACGCCCATGATGCACTTGGGTTTCTGGCGTTCTGACTTAAGCGGCTGGCGTGTTGGCCGTAACCGCGTCGGCCAACGCCTTCTTGTTCGCTTCGACCGTGTTGGCAAGCGTGTCGATTTCCGCCGCTGTGGTCGGGTCGGTATTGGTTGTTTTCAGCGCGGCAATCTGTGCAGAAAGCCCGCCGAGTAGCGTGATGGCCGATTGTTCCACTGTGGTTTCGTCGGCAACGTCCGCCTGTAGATCGGTAAGTGTTTTCATGGTGAGTTTGAACCTCTTTGAGCGCATTGCTTCTGACCATATGCACACCGCGAGGACTGCAATCAGAAGCACATGCGTCAATAGTTGGTTGTCCATCGCGGTTTTCCTTCTTGGTTACGCGGGAAGTGCAGCAAGCGCGGCTGTAATATCGGCTTTCGTTTGCTGGTAGTCTGCCTCATAGCTTACCTCGTATTGCTGTACCTGTGACAGCGATAGAGGCGTACCGTTTTTGATTTGAGTAATGAGGGTAATTGCGTCGGGTGCTTCGTTGACGGCACCTTGCAATAGTTTCTCTGCGATGCTGATGGCCGTGGATGCTTCCGGGGCAGCAACGCCAACGATAGCATTGATTACAGGCTCAGCCCCATTGACGATGACGCTAACTAGCGCCAAAACAGATTTCCAGTCCATGATATATGTCCTTTGAGTTTACGGGATGTGTTGCCGGAAATTACGGCGTTGCGACTTTCGGGGCTTCCGGTATTCCCGTACTCGTTCGGTAGGATTGGAAGGCGGCAAGCGCGGCGTTGAACGATGCGAACGACAGCGATTGACCGGCGTCATTTGCGGCCTTGAGTTTCACCCATGCCGCATGTACGGCGTCGTTGAGTGTCTGCAATTCCAGCAACGTCGCACGGTCCAGCTTGCCGGTTTTGACGGCAAGGTCAACGGTTCGCGTTGCAATATCGGCCGCAAGCGTTGCGTCGCCGTACACTGTGACTTGTGACGGCGACGATGATGTAAAGCTGCCCGCAAGATCGGTGACCCCTGACGCCAGCGATGTACAGCCGCCTACTGTGAGGGTGAATGCAGCAACAAGGCCAAGCAATAGATTACGCATGATATGCTCCTTGGTTGGTATGAATGCCTAAGCGTGTGTACCTTGATCGGCGGCGTCGCGTTCATCCTTTACGCCTTCCGCTTTTGAGGCTTTCGCTGTCAGAGATAACAGCGCCGCGGACTGTCCATTAACAAGGTCATGGACCTGTGTAATCTGTGCCGTCCGCGCGGTTCCGTCTTCTTGAATAGAAGTCAACTTATGACCTGCACGCCATTGCATAATGAACGTGCCAACCGACACAATCAAAGCGCCAAGCGCGCCGATGATAAGCGCAATTCCCTGAGCCTGTTCTAGTGTCGGTAACGTCATATTACGTTGGCTCCCATTCGTGACTTACGGCGTTGTACGTCAACACCTGTCCCGCTGTCGGCGGGGTTGCGCTTACGGCAACGCCTTGTATCGACGTTGCGTTACCGGGTACGGCCGCTGGCGTCGATTGCAAATGCCACGCGCCACCAAACGCGAAGTATTTGGCGAAGTTATCGACGTTGGTATATTCTTGGCCGTTGCCCGGTGCGGGAGAGGCAGGGGGTGCGCCATGTCCCCAGAATGCGCCACCACTTGTTTGCATTGTGTTTCTCCTATGCGGTTAAGCCCGCTTTCGCGCCAACGGTTTTAGCGGCTGTAACGAGTTTTACAGCGGGTACAACGCCGAGCATAAAGAGCCCGGCGATAAGAAGTATAAGGCCGATAATGATGGTTGTCATGCGCGGTAGGTCGGTCACGATTGCGAGCAAAGAGCCAACGCCTTTCGCGGTCGATAGCGCTGTGCTGCCAACGTTTGCCGCCGCGCCTGTAACCGCGTTTGCGCCTGCCGTTGCGGACCCGATACCATTCGCGATACCATTGAAAAATTGACCTAGCGGGCTATCAACGCTTGCGGCCATAGCGTCAACGTTGGGAGCCGCTCCGTTCGCGGTTGTGCCGTATTTCTGCATAGCAGTTTGCCAACTGCCATACTGCGAATATAGAGTGGCGTCATACTTTGCAGCGCCGTACAGCGATGATGTAGGGTCGGCGGAATTGACGCCGTATTGTGCGGCGGTTGCAGGCATGAATTGAGCGATGCCGGTTGCGCTGCCGTTTTGTGCGTTGGGATTGAACCCGCTTTCCTGTCCAATTTGGGCGATGAATAGCGAGCTCGGCACGCCGTATTGAGCGGCAGCGCTTAGAGCTGTGTTATAGTAAGGGCTACCACTATAGTCTTGCATTTCATCCTGAGCGTGTCGAAGGACGTTTCCGCGTTGTCTTTTTCTTCGGTGCTGGCGTTTTCGTTTCCGGCTCCGGTGTGAGCGTTTCCGGTTCAACCGTTGTCAACGGTGTGCGGGCCGTGTTCGCAAAATATAGCTCTGTCAAAAGCAGAGCCGTAAGAACGATAAGGACGCCGTGCATGAAACCTACGCGATACTCGTTCATTGGACGCCTCAGAAGTTATTGCCCGGTTCCCTGCCGTTGATTGTGTGCGTTCCGGCTGCTTGGAAGGCAGGCATACCGATTGCGTTGCCGGTGACACCGGCGACGGGAGGTCTACCCGTTCCCGGCATGACACCACCTGCGCGACCGAATTGCTGCAACGGATGCGGAATAAACCCTGCCTCATTGTAAAGGCGGGTTTGAACCGTAAACGACGGCGGAATGCGCTTTGACGATTGGAAATCAAATGTCATATTGGGAGGTGGTGCGCCGGTTGTCATGGCTCATGGTCCTTCGTAGGAAACGCCAAGCGGGGTTCCGCCGCGTGAGTAGCTTTCGCCGGTCGCGAACAATGCGGAATATTTTGCAAGCTGAACTTTTTGCAGTTCCACATAGACCGGGTTTGTATTCTGGTAATATGTCAATAGACTGTCAAGCCCGCTAAACGTGTCGCCGGTCGATAGTGGCGAAGGTCCGGTGCAGCCCTGCGAATTTCCGGCGCGGTCGCATCCGCAACCGTTGCACGATGTATTTGACACATCCGGGGCAATATCCGCGCCCGATGGAATTGGAGGGGCCGCATAATCCGGCGTGTTGTAGTTCAGATAGTTTGCAGCCGTTGCCGGGACACCTGCCGGTAGTGCGTTATTTGGAATATCCGATTGTGTACCGCTCGGCACCGAAATCTTTCTTTGATAGGTGATAAACAAGCCGAGCGCGACGATGGACGCGACAGCACCGCCGACATACAGCCAATCCTTTTGACTGAAGTTCTTGAAAGGGTTTTCCATTACGCGGCCCTATCCATCGTCATGCCGAGTGCATGATAGTTGACCTTCAAGAAGCCATTCGAGGCGCGCGCAACGGCTTCAGGATTGGTAATGGCGACTTCCTGAGCAATG
>CAYLML010000082.1:0-4492 GCA_964384985.1 uncultured Candidatus Saccharibacteria bacterium
GTGGTGGAACGACCGCCGCAACCATCTTTTAAGCGTATTGCTGGGAGGCTACATACTATTCGGATTATTCTCGCTGATTGATGCAGTCCAGCCTACCCCCGCCAACTGGTCCCAGCATTACTATTTAATACTGTGCGGGGTGTGGCTCGCCGCGGTGCCTTATGCCGTGCATCGGGCATTAAAAAAAGTCGGTGTCTTTCAGCTCGTCGGGTAAAAAGCCTTTGGGGTGCTTGAAGCCGGCCTGCCACTTGGTGCCTTTGCCGTAGCCGAGGTCTTTCATAAGTTTGGTTGGCGCGTTGCGCAGGTGCAGCGGCACGGGCAGGTCAGGGTAGTCACGGGCGGCGCCGAGCGCGGCGCTCATGGCGTCGGCGGCTTCGCGGGATTTTGGCGCCTTAGCCATCACGGCCGCGCAGTGGAACAGGTTGTACTGGGCTTCGGGCAGGCCGATACGCTCCACGGCCAGGAATGTCGATACGGCCACGTTCAGGGCTGCCGGCGCGGCCAGGCCGATGTCTTCGGAGGCAAAAACGACCATGCGACGGGCGATGAATTTAGGGTCTTCGCCGGCTTGCAGCATGCGCGCCAGATAGTACAGCGTCGCGGTGGCGTCGCTGCCGCGCATCGATTTTATAAAGGCGCTGATGACGTTGTAATGATATTCGCCCTTTTTGTCGTAGCCGGGCACGCGGCTCTGGGCGGCCGTTTCTACGACTTCCGGCGCAATGGCTTTGCCGCCGGCCAGCTGCGCGGCCAGTTCCAGGTTACCGAGTGCGACCCGGGCGTCGCCGCCGCTCAGTTCGGCCAGCAGGTCGATGCTCTTGGCCGGAAGTTTCTTACTATTTAATTTTTCGCTCTTCGCCGCCTTTTTAATAATCATTATAATTTCATCTTTCTTAAGCGGTTCCAGCACCAGCACGCGCGATCGCGACAGCAGCGGATTAATCACTTCAAAACTGGGGTTCTCAGTGGTGGCGCCGATTAATATAAGAGTGCCATTTTCGACGTGCGGCAGGAAGGCGTCCTGCTGGGCTTTGTTGAAGCGGTGGATTTCATCGACGAACAGAATGGTCTGCATGCCCAGACGCTGGTTTTCTTCGGCCCGGCCGATCACTTTGACCACGTCCGCCTTGCCGGAAGTCACCGACGAGAGCTCCACGAATTCGGCGCCGGTCTCCTGGGCGATAATCCGGGCCAGGGTAGTTTTGCCGCTGCCCGGCGGCCCCCACAGGATCAGCGACGTCGGCTGGTTGTGCTCGACCATTTCCCGGATGATCTTGCCCTCGCTCACCAGATGCTCCTGGCCGACGATGTCGTCAAGTTTTTGCGGCCTCAGCCGCTCCGCCAATGGTCTCGTATCCATCCACCTATTGTACCGCTGTTACGCCTGACGGTGACATTGACTGATTAGACATCAGATGTTATATTAAGTCAAATGCCAGGAATAGTAGCTATGAGAATCGAGACTCTGCGCCGGCTCGACACCCGTACCCAGGAAGAAATCGAAGCTGATAACATAGAGCGCCAGGTACTTGGCGGTGTCAAAAGAAGCCAATGGAATATACCATTATACGGCGGTTTCTTGAATCTTGTCCGCAGAAGCTATGACGTGGACGCTTGTGCCGCTGCCGCCGCTTTACTGGCGGAGCATGGCATAGAAATAGAGGTGCATCAGTTCAAGGAGCCTATTGCGGCGGCCATTCAAGGTCTCGCCAGTGTCGCCGGCGCCGACGTAAGCTCCGCAGAAGTAATAGGTGAACGGGCTACGGTGAAATCCATTGACGGAAAACGCGTTCCCCGAGAGCGGATCCCGCAGACGGAATATGGTTGGGTAGGGCGGGTTTATCCCCCCGAAGAATAAAACCGAGTTGACACCTATGATATATCGTGCTAATGTTAGTGTAGTTGTTATAAATGAATCCGGGTCTGGAACTAGATAGATTACTCGATTTCATTACCGGCAATCGAGCTATCAATCAATAGGACAAAGGATTCATTTTTTATGCCTTCATACAAATACTCAGTTTATAATTCAGCCAAACGGAACAAAGGCCGCCGCGCAACCGGCGGACAGCGCCGCGGCGAATACATCAACCCGGCTCGCTTCGTAGCGGTAGCCAAACCGACCCAGGCCGAAGACTACTCGGCCAAGCACCGTTTCCAGGACTTCGACGTCGACCCGGTTATTCAGCGCAACCTTATCGCCAAGGGCTTTGAGGTGCCATCGCCGATCCAGGACCAAACCATACCGCTGGCGCTAAACGGCAGCGACGTTATCGGCATTGCCAATACCGGCACC
Source organism: uncultured Candidatus Saccharibacteria bacterium (assembly GCA_964384985.1). Lineage (GTDB taxonomy): Bacteria > Patescibacteriota > Saccharimonadia > Saccharimonadales > UBA4665 > CAYLML01. Next base: position 2,297 of record CAYLML010000082.1, read on the forward strand.
GGCAAGACGGCGGCCTTCGCTATTCCTGTCATCCATCGGCTGATCGCCGACCGGGAGGCCAAGGCGCTGATCGTGGCGCCGACTCGCGAACTCGCGCAGCAGATCGAAGAAGAATGCCGCAGCATCGGCCGCGGCGGCGGCTTTGCCGGCGCAGTGCTAATTGGCGGCACCGGCATGGGCGGCCAGCTGCGCGACCTGCGCAACAAGCCGCGCATCGTCATCGGTACTCCCGGACGCATCAAAGACCATATAGAACGCGGTACCCTGAAACTCGACCAGTTCAGTATGGTGGTGCTCGACGAGGTTGACCGCATGCTCGACATGGGATTTTTACCGGACGTCAGCTTCATCCTGAAAGGCTTAGCTCCCGTCCGCCAGTCGTTTTTCTTTTCGGCGACTATGGATCCGCGCGTGCAGGGCTTGATTGGGACTTTTTCAAACGACCCGCAAACCGTTTCCGTTAAAAGCGCCGACGGCAGCGACCATGTCAACCAGGATATTGTCCGCTATTCCGGCACGCACGACAAAATGGACAAGCTGCACGATGTGCTGCTGAAAGACGAAGTCGTAAAGGTCATCGTCTTCGACGAGACCCAGCGCAGCGTTGAAAAACTAAGCAACGAACTGTTAGCCCGCGGCTTCCTAGCCGATGCTATCCACGGCGGCAAAACCCAGGGCCAGCGCCAGCGCGCCCTCGAGAATTTTAAGAAAAGCCGCACCAAGATTTTGGTAGCTACCGACGTCGCGGCCCGCGGCATTGATGTCGCCGACATCACGCACGTCATCAATTACAGCCAGCCGCAGTCGTATCAGGATTACGTCCACCGTATCGGTCGCGCCGGCCGCGCCGGCCGCGTAGGCCACGCCCTGACATTCATCAACGGATAGTACGCACCTGCCAGAAGCATGACGCTTATCCTTGAGTAGCTAAGTATTTGGTTCATAATATCTTCCATGCCACACGGAACCGCAGAACTGGCTGAAGGAGTGATAGCGGGTGAGCAATTGGCTATTGGCCGCGCTATTTCACTATGTGACCCTGGTGCGCCAGCTGCGGATAAAGAGGAGCTTGTAGGTAAATTATGGCTACATACAGGGCATGCTGAAACCATAGGTATCACCGGCCCGGCGGGAGTAGGTAAATCAACCCTGGTTTCTGAACTTATATCGTTCGCACGCGAAAACGGGCAAACAGTTGGTGTAATCGCGGTAGACCCCTCCAGCCCTGATAGCGGCGGAGCTGTGTTGGGCGACCGTATCCGTATGAGAGACCACTATCTCGACCGCGATGTGTTTATACGTTCTATGAGTGCCGGCGGCCATCTAGGCGGGGTGTCTGAAGCTACCTTCCTGGCGATGTCAGTACTGGATGCCAGCGGCAAAGACCTGATAATCGTCGAAACGGTCGGTGTCGGACAGTCGGAAGTCGAAGTGCGCTCTATGGTAGACAGCGTGGTTGTGGTGTTGCAGCCGGAATCGGGCGACTCAATCCAAGCCATGAAAAGTGGCCTCATGGAAATCCCAGATGTACTTTGTCTGAATAAAAGGGATCTTCCGGAAGCTGAAACAGCCAAGCGGAATCTCAACGGTATTCTACGTCAAACGGATGAAGCCGTCCGGCCATATTTTGTTTCAACGAATGCCGCCGCCGGGGAAGGTATAGACGGACTGTGGCAAGCAATCCAAGATCATCGTACAAGGCTGGGCGAAACTGGCATACAGGAGCGCCGGCGGAAAAATCTCGGTCATCAAATCGCCGCTATCGCCGCTTCTCACGTTTCACTGTCGTTTGAAGATACACTTCGGGCGCGGCCTGGCCAAGAACTACTTGACGAGGTAGCCGGCCAGGTGCTCGACCCTTTGAAAGCTGTTAAGATTTTAGAGCGGTCCAGTGGCCGCACAAACGTCTAAAGTTGCCCTGATGCCGTGCTTATGCTATAATTACAGGTAAGAAAGCCGGGCGCTTTTAGAAGGAGCGTCTTTTTTATTTCATGAAAACCATCCAGGATCCGGCAAAGATACGCAATATCGCCATCATCGCCCATGTCGACCACGGCAAGACGACGCTGGTTGACGGACTGATGAAGCAGTCGCAGACCTTCCGCGACAACCAGGCCGAGATGAGCCAGGATCTGATCATGGACAGCGGCGACCAGGAAAAAGAGCGCGGCATTACAATCACCGCTAAGGTGACGG
>CAYLML010000083.1:0-4444 GCA_964384985.1 uncultured Candidatus Saccharibacteria bacterium
CGAATATTTCCGCGTCCGTAGTCGCATTGACGTCAAACCGGAGTTTTTTGAGGATACCGCTCGAGTCATTGCCCGCGTTGACCATTTGGGCCACAAGGTTGGCCCATCCGGCAATCGGTATGACGTCACCGGCCGTGCCGGCGGCTGTCTCGCCGATTATTGGCGTGAGTCCTTTCGTTATAAGGTATTTTTGCAAGCCCTTCTCCTCAAGATCCTTGTACGTTTGTACCAAGTCATCGATAGACTGACCGGCCAGCCGGCTCCCTCCATACGCCACCAGGGCTTCCCGTATTTTGGCATCAGTCTCGCTTTCGGGGGTCCCGTTTTCGCCGTCGGAGCCGGACGGCTGATTATCCGTTGCCGCGCAGTCATTAATCAGACACTCCAGGGCGATGCCAAGCACCTGGTTATGCGGTGTAATGACTCGTTGGGTTAAATAGAGTGACGCCGCTATCTTTTTATTTTTAATGCTAGTGTGCAAGTTGTCATACCTATCTTTCCCGACCAAACGGCAGACAATAATACACCTTGGAAGGCCAAATCTCCTTTCAAAATACGTCCCCCATTTGTAGCGTGTGTACACCTGATACCACTTAGTTTCATTCTTTAGCAGGGTATCGAGCTGAGAGCGAAGCTCAGCGTGATTATCTATTTCTACGCCCAGCCTTTCGCCATTCGCGCCGATGTCTATACCATCTCCTCCGGTGCCCGCGCCTTTTACGTACCAATGGCCGCTGTAGCGCTTATACTCAACTACCAGGCCCTTCTTGGCAAACTTGCTTTCTATCCTATTATCGGACCAGGTATTGTACATCTCTTCCACCGGATTGGAACCGAATTTCCGGGCGCTACAGCCTGCCTTTATGGTAGAGCCGCAACTTTTATATCCAGGCAGCACCCGGTTTATGAAGTAGCTCTTGATCATATTGCGCATCTCTTGGCTTAGTGCCTGCTGCGAGGTGCTAAAGAACGAACCCTCCAGGTTGCTGACTACATGTTCAAGCTTAAGAGGTATCATCACCAGGAACAAACCGATGCCGCCACCTAGCGCCAATCCCATCAGGCCACCCCCGATACCGACTTTCTTTTTGTTTCTCCGAACGAACCCGCGAACCCTGCGACGTTTTTTACCGCCTTCATCGTTAAAGAAACTTTCACCTGATGTTTGCCCCTCTTCATCATTAAAGAAACCTTCACCCGATCTTTGCCCCTGTTCTTCTTCGGCGTCATCCAAATCGGACGGGCTTGCCGCTCCAGAATCAGATTCGACCCCATCGACCGGTCGGCTTTCGGCGTGCCTCAGGTCTGCTTTGGCTTTCTCTTGGGCGGACGATCGAAGCTGTTCGTTCGAGGGGCCTTCCTTATCGTATTGCGCTCCCGGCTTGGCATAAACCCGGTTACCTTGCTGGGCGTGGGGGTCGGCAGCGCTGCCCATTATTGTTCCGGGCGGAAGATCCCCCGTGGGATTGGAAGGGTCGCCTAGCGGTGTGGTCTGCGGATCATACGCTTCATTGTCCTGTTCTTCTTCGGACTCCGACCTGCCTAGCGTCTGTTGTGCCATTTTGGTTTTCCTAAGCCCCTATAACCTTATGGTTATAGTATATAGCTTATTGTCATACTTGCCACTTTTATCGCGATTATTCAAGGAGTTCCAATCTCAGGTATTTAAAGCTTGTGTTCCGCCGGTTGCGGGCCCTGTCGGGGTATTAAGGTCTATCGTTCCTTGCGATTGTATGAATTAACCTTCTTGCTCCTGGGCAGCTTCTATGGCCTGCACCTGATCCGGGTTCGTGGTGATCAAACCGGTTTCTGTCGGACTAGCAACGATCTGGATGTGGACGTGGTTCTGTCCGGCAAAGAACAATCCCTGTCCAACCGGGAACTGGCTCAGGCGCTTCTTTTCCTCGACCGTGAGCTTGAAGACGTCGGTTAGCACATCCACGGCCGTAGGTGACTGCTTAAGCAGGAACTGCATACTGGCGTTGGCGACAATGGCCCGGCCCATGCGCGAACCCATAAAATCTTCGACGTCCTGCGATATGGTTGTGATGCCTAAATTGTACTTTCGGGCGCGTTTAGCCAGCGAGAACAGGAAGTTCGCTGAGTCTTCGTACTTCATGAGCTGCCAGGCTTCGTCCACCACCAGGATGCGCTTCTTTTGGTCCGTTTTGGTCTTGTTCCAGATGTAATTCAGCACGATGTACATGGCCACGGGCCGAAGTTCATCCTCGAGGTCGCGCAAGTTGAACACCACCATCGGGTTGTTGATGTCGATATTGCTTTGCTGCGAGAAAATACCCGCGAAGGTGCCGGTGGTATATTTGCGCAAGCGCTGGGCCAGCTGCGGGCCGGTGCCGCCCATGTGCAGCAGAGTGTCGTACAGATCCACGATGGCCGGCGGCGGGCTGTTATGCGTTAGCGGATCGTTAGTGATACCGGCGCGGGCATACGTCTCAATCAGCGCCGCGTCCAGGTCGGCCTCTTCGGAGGGCGCCAGAATGGGCATTCCTCCGGCTCCGGACATTTCGGCTTGGGCGCCGCCCATCATCAGCCTCAGCAAACCATGCAGCGTGATAAGGTTGCTGCGCAAGGCGTTATCGGCTTCATCGCTGTCGACCACCTTCGGCAAATCAAAGGGGTTGATGCGGGTATTGGAAGTCAGGCTTAAGCGCACGTATGCTCCGCCAACAGCCTCGCACATCCGCTGGTACTCGTTTTCGGGGTCGATGATGAAGATTTCGGTGCCGAACATCATGCTGCGCAAAGCCTCTAACTTAACCAGGAAACTCTTGCCGGCGCCTGACTTCGCGAAGACCACTGAGTTGCCGTTTTCAAGCGTGAACCGGTCAAAAATAACCAATCCGGAGTTGTGCATGTTAATGCCGTACAAAATGCCGCTTTCCTGGCTTAGGTCCGCGCTGGTAAACGGAAAGCTGGTGCTGAGCGCGCCCGTACTCATGTTGCGCCGGATCTGCAGCTGGTCTACCAACTGCGGGACCGTGCTGTTCAGGCCTTGTTCCTGTTGCGAGGTGGCGGCTTTGCTGTAGACGAGCTGCTGGCCGAGCATGGATTCGACCTTATGCGAAATGAATTCCAATTCTTCCATGCTGCCCGCGTACAGCGTAAAGTAAAAACCGAACCGGAAGAACCGTTCTTCGCCAACCTGCAGCTTGTCGCGCATTTCCTCGGCGTCAATGATCGCGGCCTGCTTGCCCGGGTCTCGTACGCGCCCTTTTTCGGCCTCTATTTGAATGCCGGCCTCTAGCTGGGTTACCTTTTTGCGAAGGTTTTCCAGCACAATCTGGCTTTCTACCGGATATATGTAAAGGCTCAGATCCACGACCTCATCAAGGTTCACCATACTGCTCAGCCAGCCTGTATAGAGCTGTCGGGGATAGCCGAACACGTAGTAGGTGCGGGCATAGCGCGTACCTATCTGAAAATGCGTATTGCTGAATTCCAGAGAGCTGGGCGCGATAAAGTCACGCAGTGCCGTAATGCCTTTCTGAAAAGCCGCCTGGACTTCCTGCTCCTCGCGCTGGTGCTGAACTTGCGCGACGGCAGCCGGGTCCAGCGGCGGCTTTTTCTTCCTGCCGAACATGTTTAGTCCCACCCCATGGCTGGCATTATGATAGTTCCCTGTCTAAATGGGGCTGGGGGGCGGTTCCCTCGCCTTTCGTAATAATATCGGCTGTAGTGTTGTCAAAGTCCTTCAATTGCTGGCGGGTGGCGGTGTCGGGGTTGTATGTATCGTAGTACAGCTCAATCAGCTCCTGCGTGTCTAGCGGCAGGCCCTGTATGCCGGACTGCTGCAGTCCGGCCAGCACGGCTTGTACCCGGTTGCGGAGTTCGGTTTTGGCATTTTCCAGATCAGCCTCGTTGATTACCACGTGCTCGTTGTTCTTTTTGAACAAGCCGCCAACACCTCCCAGGAAATTTTTACTTCGCGTCAGGGCCTGCTGTACCTCCACTATGGGGAAGAAAGGTATAATCACGTAGAATTTTTTATCCATGATATTGGTCTGCTGGCTCAAGTTGGCTATGTAGCCGATGTAATCCTCCATTAGCAGTGCCAGCAGCATGTTATCGTGCTCGGTCCGGATCTTGTCGAGTTTTTCGATGTACGGCCGCAGGTCAACCTTTTGCGAACGCAGGAAAATCTGGACAGGAAAAAACAGCGAGTTTAAAAATCCCTGGTAACTATATTCAACTGCCTCCTGCTCCTGCGGACTCATCAAGTCAAAGTTAATGCTCTTGACCATGATAACCGACCGGAACGACCCGTCGTTCATGATGACAATACCGTCGCGGATTTCAGCGATTTGTAGCGAATTCTGCGTGCTATTCGGATGCTGTTTCGGTTTATCACCGGTAGCCACGCCCGGCTGTGTAGTTACGACTGCATTCGGAGCGGCTGCCGTACCTTGCGGCTGTAGCGGTGGAG
>CAYLML010000084.1:0-4441 GCA_964384985.1 uncultured Candidatus Saccharibacteria bacterium
GTCGCCGCACTTATCGCTGTCTGCGGCAATGTTCCTTATCTGCGGGACGCTTTTAGGAAGCGTGTAATACCCCATCCCTATACCTGGCTAGTATGGACTATCGTATGCGGCATCACTTTTTTCGGACAGCTGGCCAAAGGCGCGGGAATAGGTGCTCTGCCAGCTGGGGTCGCCGAAGTCTTCACCGTAACTATCTTCCTATTTTCTCTGCAGTACGGTTTTAAATATGTGGCACGTACAGATAAATACTACCTGGCAGTCGCGCTAATAGGTCTGATCCCCTGGATAATCAGTGATGACCCAACCTTGTCCGTAGTTATTGCCGTATAAATCGACCTTATCGCGTTCGTACCTACTATCCGCAAGACTTGGAAGAATCCCCGGACCGAGACTCCGGTACTATACGGTGCCAATGTAGCGAGGCACATTCTTACCCTATTCGCGTTGGAAACGTACAACGTAGCGACTACCCTGCACTCAATTGCCATGATTATTACGAACTCTATCATGACGGGGATAATCCTGTTTAAGAAAAAACCCGATGTTGGCGGCAAGGCTGTGCGGATGCCTCAGGATCCTATTGGGTAGCAGACGCCGGCGTAACGGGCGGCGTCTGCGAGCAGGTGGAGCTGTTGGGCCTGCCGGCGAACCGGTCGCCTATCCATTGGACAATATTGCTCGCGCTCTTTTCCGGTATATCCATATGTGAAACGTTATTTAGCCAAAGCGATGAAAGGTTGGCCCCCTGCTTGCAGGATGCCTGTATATACAGTGACGTCGTGTCCGGCAGGACTACTTTGTCGGTTTTGCTTTCAATGATCATTAATGGCTGGGACGAGTTTAGGATAGGCGCCGATTGGCTCTGGGCCATCGTTTTCCAAGCAGGCAAATCTAAGGGGTCGGTCGAGAAGAATTTTTGGCCGAGCGTCTGGTGAAACATGCCGCTGAAAACCGACTGTGCTATGCACTGGTTCGCTATCCGTTTGTAATTGTCTCGGCCGCTGGCCGTGAGCACGTCGCCTATATGAAGGGCCGGATTAGCCGCCGGCCAGGAAGTTGTTACAAGCGGGCCGATAACCCAGTCTGCCAAAGTGCCGTACTGCTCGTTTAACAGGGCTACGAGTTCGGCGGCCGGCGCGGCCGCGACCGTACCTATCAAATGCAGTTCCGGCGCGTATGACGCGGCTTCGCTAGCGGCGAACAAAACCGAATTGCCCCCTTGGGAATGCCCGAAGACAACGTATGTACTGCCGGCGTGCGCTTCGGGGATGTCGCGGGCCGCGCGTACGCTGTTCAGTACGTCGTGGGCTTCGTCGCCGCCCACCAGGTAGCCCTGTGTGCCCGGGGTGCCGAAACCAGCATAGTCAGTGGCAGTTACCACCCAGCCTTTTTGGAGCATGGAGTTGACCCAGCTGATGTTTTGCATAGGGTCGTTGGTCCGCGAAGGCGCGCACTTGTCGCCAAGCCCGAGCGTGCCGTGCGCCCATGCCACCACTGGGCGCGGCAAACCGGCATTGGAGTTACTAGGAATGAACACAATACCTGACGAGAAGGTGTAATTGCCATTGCCCTGCTGGGTCCTGTACAAGACGCGGAAAGCCTTGCCGCCGTCAACCTTAATCCCAAGTGGTTCCTTCCTGATGACTTGGCCTAAACGGCCCTTCGCAGGTAAACCGGCAGTGTTATAAAAGGGCTTCAGGTGCGATTGGCGTATCGAATTATAAATTTGGTCTGTGATTTTCCATCCTATTAGCAGTATCAGGATAAGCGCTATGCCGGCCAAGAAGCCCTTAAAAATCGGATGCCTGGCGAAAAAGGTCTTCTTTTTTTTGCTTTTAGGTTTGGCTGGAGGAGTCTTGCGCGCCATGCGCTGATTTTAGCACATAACGCTTACGCTTGTACGTCACTAATTCAAGCCGCGCAGGCGGGAGTCTATATTGTTTAAGTTGTACTGTCGTGATGACTGCAGCTTTTCCAGCTCTTCCCAGCTGATTGGGGTTGCCACCGGGGCGCCGGAGAGTGCGCGTAGGGAGTACGGCGCGACTTGGGTTTGGCCGTACGAGTTGCGTGCCACGTCCAGGTACACTTTTTTGCCGCGCTTTGCTATACGGGCTTCGGTGGTCAGAAGGTCCGGCTCACGCTGCCGGATCTCTTCGGCTATGGCCTGGGTTTCCTTGTGGACGGTTTCAAAATCCCTGTTTGGTTTGAGCGGTGCTATAACATGCAGCCCGCGCGAACCGGTTGTCATAAGCCGAGGGCTGTAGCCGCGCCCTTCCAGCGTAGCTTTTATGATCCATGCGGCCCGCTTGATTTTATCGAAATTATCCTCGCTGGGGTCGAGGTCGAACACCATACGGTCGGGTTTGTGGATGTGCGGGCGCGTCGAGAGCCAGATGTGCAGGGTCAGAGCACCCTGGTTAGCTAGATACGCTAGGGTAGCCGCGGAATCTATAAGCACCAGATGCTGTTTCCCGCCCTTTATGAGGTCAACCGTAACCGTTTTGATCCACTTAGGAAAGTATTCTGACGCTTCCTTTTGGAAAAAGGCTTCGCCGTGTATGCCCTCCGGAAACCGTTGCATGACTACCGGACGGTCCTTAATAATCGGCAGCATATATGGCGCCACCTTCACGTAGTACTCGGCGATTTGCTGCTTGGTTATGCCGTCTTCCGGATAAAGCGGCTTGTCCGGGTGGCTGATCTCTACTTCGCGGCCGTCAATATTCATGACCGTTCCTTTACGACTTCTTCTGCCGGCTTGTCGTCGCGCAGCCCCAGATATCGCGGGTGTCGCAATCTGTTCTCTTCGGTCCATTCCGTAAAACCCACTTCGCACACCAGGCGAGGCTGTACCCAGTGGATGCCCTTGCCGTGCACGGCCTGGTCGAGCGGCAGCTTATCGGTTTCGTACCGGCGCATCCGGGCAAGGAGGCTTTTAAGCGTAGCTTCATTGAAGCCGGTGCCGACTTTGCCGGCATAGTGGAGCCGGCCGTGGTCGTAAAACCCCAGCAGCAGCGCGCCGAAACCGATACGCGAACCTTGCGGCTCCGTGTAGCCGATAATGATGAGCTCCTGGCCGTTGCTGCATTTGAACTTCAGCCACTTGCCGGTGCGTTTAGACTCATACGTGCTGGAAAGGTCTTTCACCATGAGCCCCTCCCAGCCTTTACGGCATATCATCTCAAAGTATTGCCTGCCGGCTTTTTGTTCTATAGGCAGCAGACGCAAAGGGCCGCGGACTTTCACGAGCGCATGGAGTATACGACGCCGCTCATAGTAAGGAAGTCGGGTAAGATCGCAGCCGTCCATGAACATGCAGTCGAACACATAGTAAAAGACGGGTGTGGCGCTGCCGCGAGCGACGGATTCATCCTTAATATGCAAGCGGTCCTGCAGTTTGCGGAAGCTGGTGTTTGCCCCTTCGAAGGCAACGATTTCGCCGTCTAGCCACCAATCGCCGGCTATTTTTTGTAGCTCGTCAACGACTTCCGGATAGGTAGCGTTCAGTTCAATCTTGTTGCGCGAATACAGCCGTACTGTTGCGCCCTGTTTTCGCGCGAGGACTCGTTCGCCGTCCAGTTTCCATTCGTACGCCCAATCATCACTCCAAAAATAATCGTACGTCAGTATGGCCTTCGTGGGCTCTACCCAGAGAGGCGGCTGCTGTTTTTTACGGAGCCGGCTTTGCAGGCCGGGCTCTATGTCTGCAGGGATGTTTAGCATGGTTTAGGGGTTTCTTGCCCCTGCTAAGATCATACCACCCGCCTGTATTAACGAAATGTCAGATTTGGCGCTTGGCGCAGAATGCCACCAGTTCCTTCAGTACTGTTTTGGCTTTGTTGTCTACGGCGAGTTTATCTATGCCGGCCACTGCTTTGCGCTGCAAAGTGTCGATTTCCTTACCGAGCTGCTGCCCTATGCCGTGATGCCTTACCAGCGATTGTACGTACGCGATATCACTGCTGCCAGCTGCCGGATTGCCGAAAACCATCGCCAGCTTCTTACGCTCGGCAGCCGTGCAGTTCTTCATAAGATAATAGCGCAGGAGGGTTTTTTTGCCTTCTTGGACGTCGGAACCGACTGGTTTGCCGGTTTTTGCGGAATTGCCCATTACGCCTAGTTCGTCGTCGCGAATCTGGAAGATAATGCCGGCGGATGTGCCTATGGCCTGCAGCCTGCGCAGCATCAGGGCCGGCTCACCGGCCAGGGCTGCTCCCATAACTAGCGGCAGTCCTATAGTATAGTTGGCGGTTTTGGTTTCCATAAGCGTGTAAATCGCCCTTTTAGACGGCATGTCCGGCAGCGCCTCTAAGTACACGTCCTGCATTTGTCCTATACACGTGCAAAACAGCTGACTGGCAAGCAGTGAGTACTGTGCCTGGTTAGTCTGGCCGAGAGGAGCAAGTGCCAGCGATTCCTCCAACAAGCCAAAAGCCATAAA
>CAYLML010000085.1:0-4394 GCA_964384985.1 uncultured Candidatus Saccharibacteria bacterium
CAACTTGGGCTGCAGCAGCAGCAAGTTCTACCAGCATGACTTCCTTGACCCCCATGATAGCAGCGTAGTTACTAAGACTCTTTGGTTCACAAATCAGGCTGATTATAAGGACTGCTACGAAAAGGCCCAGACCATGTACAACGCTATGACCAACTCCGACGGCTGCAAATTGTTCAAGAACGGTTCAGACAACTATAATAAATGCACTGGCTATCAGGATAACCTGCACGCCGCACTGGGTTGCGACAGCAAGATGTTTGAGAGCGCCGACTCCAGCGGCAAACCGGACCCTAGCGGCGGATATTGGATACCCAAGCCTAACGCCTCTGAGGACTGTCAGAACCGTATTGACGACGCAGGCAAGATTCATATCATCGTCCAGCAATCAGACGGCACCTTTGGGCCGAACCCCGACCCCGTGAGTAGTGCCAAAGTGCAGGATATTGCCGGTGTAGAGAGTGGGTCATCAGCAGATAGTACGATCGCCTGTGACACATCATCGAACCCGCTAACGTGGATACTTTGTCCTGTTATCAACGACATCATGGTGCCGGCCATCAGTATTATGGACCAGATTATCACCGACAATCTGGTCGTTCCAACGCAGAATATATTCTGTAGCGGCACCAATCCGATATGCGCCGCCTATTACTCGGCATGGGCATCATTTCGCAACATCGCATTAGGGCTGCTGGCGGTCGTGGGGTTGATAGTTGTAATTGCTCAAGCGATAGGGATGGAAATACTCGATGCCTATACTATCCGGAAAATGCTCCCCAGGGTACTAATAGCGGCCATTGCCATGACGCTCTCCTGGCCACTTATGAACTTTGCTATTACGCTGTCAAACAACTTGGGTTTTGGTATACGTGATCTTATGGAAGCTCCATTTAATGGTACTGGTCTGTCACACACCATACACTTGAATCTCACCGGGAACTTCATAACAAACTTTTTCTTCAGCGGGGTGGTGGGTGTTCCCATCTGGATAGCCGCAGGTGGGTTGGGCGTGCTCTTCTCTTATCTTGGTACAGCAATAGTCGCCACTCTGATAGCAGTCCTGGTGCTAATCATTAGGCAAATAGTAATCACGGTGCTTATACTCTTAGCGCCCATAGCGCTCATTGCCTACGTACTACCGAACACGCAGAGGGTATTCAAACTGTGGTGGGAGTCGTTCAGCCGGGCACTGCTGATGTTCCCGTTGATCGCAGGCCTTATAGCGGCTGGCCGTATTTTCTCTGCTATCTCTCTAAACGGGATAGGAGCAGGGACTACCGGGCTGGATAGTATCATTCATGGCATGATTGGTTTTACTGCTTATTTTGGACCGTACTTTCTGATCCCCCTGACTTTCACTATGTCGGGAGCAATGATGGGCGGCATCGGCAACTTTATTAACCAGCGCGGACAAGGCGTGCAGGGCCTGATAGGCGGTTACCGCTCCAATGCCGCCAAAGACCGTATCGCACGCGCTCGGACCAAAGGTCTGTATCGGGAGGGTTTTGGCAAATACAAACTCCGTCCAGGCGGTAAACAAAGGAGCATTGGACACGGCTTGAATACATTAGGCTTCTGGACGGTTAACCCCGACGAGATGGTACCCATGAAGCTAGGCACTACCAAGGCAGGCAAACTGCTGCCGGGCGGCAAGGAAGGCATACCGGGCTTCAGGCGAGGCGGCCACGCTTTGGAGTCCCAGATCAAGCGCGCCAATCGCGACCAGACCGTCAAAGCTGTCCAGGATCTGGACATCGGTTACAAGAGCGGCCGTCTAATGGGCGGTCAGTTTGGGTATTACTACAAAGCGCTTGCTGATCCCAAAAATCCCGATAAAGTAACTGCAGCCCAAAAAGAGCTAAATGATAAATTTGCCATGCGCGATTCCGTCGGCAGAGTTATGTACGGAGAAGATGGGAAAACTCCTGTTGGCTGGAACGCGCCTACTAACTGGGGCGAGCGTAATAAAGTAGCCGACATATTTTCCACGGCGCAAGGTTCGGGCGGCATAGAAGCCAGGGAAGCCGCCGGGGAGTTGCGCGGCGTTGCAAGCGAATTCGAAAAATACACCGGTTCTGCTGAAACCAACCGCGTGGACGGCCGACTGCTCGGCATGGTATCTGCCGCCAAAGCAGGCCGGCTACAGCTTGATGATGTCGCGGCCAACCATAACCGCTTGCTCGCAGATGGCGACCAAGAGAGCGCCATACGAGAGACGACTCTCCTGCAGGATGCCCTGACTGGCAAGCGAGTCAGTGCGGCCCGTGGCCATGGTCTCGCCTATCGCGGAGCGGACGAAGCAATTTCAGCCGAGGGCAAAAAGAAAGGCTGGAAAGCCGGACAAGCTTACAGCGTGTATGAAGATCCTGCATCCGCAAAGGCACAGAGCTCCCTCATGCGTATCAACACCCAGGAAATCGCCGGCAGCAAATCAGAAGATGTCGACACCCTGCGCGAAACCATCGTAGCCGGAGCCTCTGTCTATAAGATGCGGTTTGACCCTAAGGCAGGCAAAGATGGCAAGGGAGCCGTCGTGCCCATCATCGATAAAACCACTGGCGAGAAGGTGCTCAAAGACCCGGAGTCCACCGAAGGCCAGCGCGTCAACGAAGTCCGTGGCCGCCTCAAGCAGATCGCGCTCTACAATTACGGCGACTCCGACATTGGTGTCAAGGTACGCGATATCTGGGTCAACCGTTTAGGCCTGCCTGAGGATGAACTTGAATGGGGAGGAGGCCGTGGCGCAACGGCCGTTGATGCCGAGTTGGCAGGCCATACCGGAGGTCCGGGTGACCCAGCAACACCCCCGCCAGGAGCTGAAGGTTAAAGCCCGGCTTCCTTTATCTTTGTAAATTGACAATTTGTAAAGTTTGGTGTATAATCCTTAACAGTTATGGCAGAACATGCTCCAACACCAACACAACCAAACACAAACCAGGATCCCCGGACCGCACACGAAACTGGCAGTTTTGACCCTGTCGTAAGCTTGGATTTTGATCCAGCACTGAAGCCAGATGAAAAAAGCCAGTTGCTGAAGGAAAGGCTGCTGGCTGACGCCGCGCTTCGCGGCCGTGGCGATTTAAGCGGCTTAAATCTTACTGTCAAGGATGATGAGGGCCGTACACACCGCTTCGAAGTCACCGACGGATACAACAGTCCGGTCCACGAAGATCATGAACAGATCCGGCCGTTCAGCCGTCCGCGCATAGTACAGCCGATAAAGCTAAGCCGATCACTGAAAGGTTCAGTGCAAGGCGTTAAAGACGCCTTCAGCCGTGAAAAGGTAAGCGCCACGCACCGTAACGTGGGCTGGCCGAAGTTCGGCGGCGAGTCAGGGTTCACCATCACCCGCGACACCGAGCCACTGCCGCCTACGTACACGGATTTCGTTGACACCAAAATGTATGAAGAAATCGCCGGCAAGCTGAAGTTTCAAGGAGATGAGGTGTTAACAATCGACGACTTTCTTGCTAGGGCCGGGGAGGCACTTACCGGTGAACATCGGGGTCATGAGCATCCCGAAGCAATCTGGAGCTGGGATAAACATGCGCAGGAAGCCGCGCCTGACCCGGCTGAAGAGCTGGAAGTCGGCTTAAGCCGGGCCGGCAAACCAATCTTCGAAGATATCTCTGAACAACTTGAAGCACATGGTATTACGGACTGGACAGGACTACACTATAAGCTCGCGGTTCCAGAAGGGGCTGAGGGGTCTAAGGTGCCGGGCAGGGCTGGCAACAAACATCACATCCCGGTACGCGAACGAACAGAAGAAATCGTAGCAGATGAGGTTGTCGAGCATATTGAGTATGACCTCAGCGGCATTGAAGGAAGAGAAGATAAGGTCTGGTATACGCGTGAGTTCCGCATCAGAACAACCGAGCACTACGCCGATGGCGACAGCATAGTAGTCGAGGAAAAGACTCTAGCGGATGAAGATTTCCGTCAGTATCTGGAAAATCCTGGCGAGTTTGCGCACGTGCCTGGTGGTACGTCTATCTGGGATGTACGCATGCCTGGGGTTGCCTCGCGTTCCACCCAGGACTTTGAAGTTCCAAGCCCTGCTGAGGCCGAACAGATCCGTGGCGTGCTCAGTTACGAAGAAGCCCTTTCCATGTTGGCCCATCCGGAGTTCGCTGTTGACGAAAAGGGGCGGCAGAGGTTCGCAGAACGGTTAGAAATGCTTAGGTATACCGGTTCAAAGGATGTGTATGTCGAAGAGCTTCAAATGACGCTTGGCGAGGTAGGCATAGACTACTTCCACCAAGTCATAGAAAAATTGAATGCCGAGATATTGGATGAATATGCCTACCGGGCAGATTATCTGGATTTGCCGCCAGAATTGATAAATGCCGAGGCACATAGCTATAGTTGGATCATAGAAAGCCTTATGCAGC
>CAYLML010000086.1:0-4370 GCA_964384985.1 uncultured Candidatus Saccharibacteria bacterium
TTCAGCCGCGTATTCAGGCTAATTCGACTAATATGTCACCCCTATTGGTCTTCATGTCGGTCGTTATTGGCCTTAGTTTTGGCGGCCTGTTCGGGGGGCTGGTAGCTATTCCGCTGGGAGGCTGTCTGCGTATCGCGGGCCTGGAGTACCTGCGAACTCAGAAAATAATTGACACACCCGCCTTCGACAAGGCTACAAACGCGACCAAATAGCTCCGTTGGGAATATCCCGCACAACTATACCCTGTTCTAATAATTGCGCACGCATTGAGTCAGCTGTCGCCCAGTCTTTGCTAGCACGCGCCTTTAGGCGCTCCGACATCAAATGTTTCTGTTCGTCTGTTATATCTGCTTCGGCCATCAGGTTGAGCCCCAGCAAATCATCGATTTTCTGAAGCATAGCCTCAAAGTGGTCTACCATATCACGTTCGATCAGCACGGCCTGCAGCTGCGTTGAAACCTGGCTAAGGTAAGCGAGAGCTCGAGGCGTGTCCAAGTCATCCGATAGGCGTTCTATCAGTTGAAGCGGCACATCCAGCAGCGCGAAGGTGCCGCTGTCGATAGTGGTCTGCGGCGCTTGCCAGCGCAGTACTGCCATCGCCCGCAGGTCGCGCAGCCTGTTCTGGGCTGCCGTCAGGCTTTCCCAGCTAAACTTCGACTGGCTGCGGTAATGCGACTCGAGCACATGCAGCCTAACTGCTTCCGGCGTAATACCCTTAGCGGTAATCTCGTCCAGTCTTATACCGTTGCCAAGGCTTTTTGATATTTTTTCGCCGTTTACGGTAACGTGGTTGCTGTGCATCCAATAATTAGCAAAGCGCTTTCCGGTCGCCGCTTCGCTCTGGGCAATTTCATTGGTGTGGTGTATAGGCACGTGATCAATTCCGCCGGTATGTATATCAAGCGTATCCCCAAGATACTTCATACTCATGGCCGAGCATTCGATATGCCAGCCGGGAAAGCCCTTGCCCCAGGGGCTATCCCATTCCATATCGCGCTTGGCGTCCTTGGGTGAGAACTTCCATAGGGCAAAATCAGAGACATTGCGTTTTTGCCTGTTGAAGTTCACTCGGGCGCCGGCCTGCTGTTCGTCCAGGTCAAGCCGCGCAAAATCGGCGTAGTGCGGGAATTTGCTGGTGTCATAATATACGCCGTCATCAATTATATAGGTGTAGCCCTTGGCCTCGAGGCGGCGGACCAGATCTATTTGTTCCGGGATGTGATCGGTAGCCTTCACTATATGGTTCGGATCAGATATGTGGAGCTGCTTCATGCTCTTTAAGAAGTCCTGCGTATAAAAATCCGCTATCTCCCAAGCAGTCTTGCCTTCACGGCGGGCGCCGGCCTGCAACTTGTCTTCGCCCTCATCGGAATCGCCAACCAGGTGCCCGACATCAGTGATATTCATGACCCAATTCGTCTTATAATTGTTAGCCTTTAGGGTGCGCACCAGCGTATCAGCGCGCACATAGGTAAACCAATGACCGATGTGCGCGTAGTCGTACACCGTAGGGCCGCACGTATATATAGTCGCTTGCGGCGGATTGAGAGGCGTAAACTCATCAACTTGGCGGGAGAGCGTGTTGTACAGCCTCATCGCGCCCCGCCTTCTTGCTCAATATTCTCTAAAAGTTCAGTGGCTATCCTGATGCAGTCGGAGCGTATCTCATTCAGTGAACGGCCATTGGTTACCTTGAAGCCACTGGCAAAGGCGTGCCCGCCGCCGCCCATCTTAGTTGCCAGTTCAGCGGCAATGCCGGCGCTTGGATTGCAGCGAATCGCGCCGGTTACCCGCCCGTCGTCATAGCCCTTGAATACGATTGCTACTTCTACATCCCTGGTCTGCAGCATATCCGGCTGGACCAGGGGCGCGGGATTGTACAGCGGACTGTATTGGCTGATCTCAGTTTGAGGCACGGTCACCCAGGCAATCCGGCCGTCTGCGGCAAACTCCGTACGCATAATAAGCTTCGCCTTGTATTTGAAAATCTCCTGCTGCATCTTGCCGGCTTCACGGCGCGATTCTTCCAGCCGCGGGCGACTAACTCCGGCCTCCACCATGTCGGCCATGACCCGGTATGTCCCGGCGCTTGCCAGCTGGTTGCTCAGGCCTTGCGTGTCACCAAGAATAGCCGTCATCAGGCAGGTTTGCGCTTCGATACTGAGCGGCCATTCAAGCTGCTGTGCCAGACGGTAGATAAGCTCCCCTGCGGACGACACGTTCTCGTGGTCATTCAGGGTAACTTCGGCGAAAGGCACGGCATTCTCAACGGCTTCGTGATGGTCAAGCACAATACATGGCTTGCCCGCGAGAGCGCCCTTATAGCCCGACTGCACCAGTTTTTCCAGCAGACTCATAGTGGAAGCGTCCGCGATGACACTGGCGTCAAATTGGCGCGGCAAATCCTGCCTCACGCGGTCCCAGCCATCCAGATAACGTAGATAGGTCGGAACATCAACCCCGCAGTACAAATACGGGTCTTTGCCCAGATCGCCCAGAATATGCTCTAGCGCGAGCGCGCTGCCCAAACTGTCGGCGTCCGGATTATCTGCCTGAATAATGACGATTTTTTCGGCCTTGCCTATAATATCTTTGATTCGGTCGGCTTCGGCATACATACGCTGTTTATTGTAAACTTTTGGTGCTGTTATCCCAAGGGTTTAGACGGTTTGGCGGCCTTCAAGAGCGCGCCCAAGTGTAATTTGGTCGGCATACTCCAAGTCAACGCCCACGGACAGGCCTTGGGCCAATCTGGTGACCTTGACCTTGCGAGCGCCGATTTGCTGCTGGATGTACAGTGCCGTGGATTCGCCTTCCACACTGGCGTTGGTGGCTAAAATAATCTCTTTGACTTTGTCTTCATCAATACGTCGGATAAGTTCATCGATGTGCAGCTGCTCGGGCTCTATGCCATCAATCGGCGACACCAGGCCGCCGAGCACATGATACGTACCATGAAACCGGCCTGTTTTTTCCAGCGCGACGAGATCGAACGGCTCCGCGACTACCGCTACGATGGACTTATCGCGGCTTGGGTCGGTGTACAGCTCGGATAACTCCTTGCCAGCCGGCACCAGGGCGAACGTTTTGCGGCAATAGCCTATGCCGCCGGCCAAACCTTGCAGAGCGGCAGCCAGCTTATTCGAGGCATCGCCTTGGTGCCGGACAAGGTAATACGCGTACCTCTCGGCAGTCCTAGGACCGACGCCGGGGAGCAACGCGAACGCGTCTACCAGATCGCTTAGTGCAGGAGGCAGTAATTGCATCTGTCGAACGAGTTATAGGCCCATGTTTCCGAGCGCGCCCATCATCGGCTGCATTTTTTCGGCGGCAATCCGCTGGCTTTCCTGTACGGCTTCCTTGACGGCATCTTCAATCCAGCGCTCGAGCTGGCCGATATCGTCCAAATCTACATACTCTGGATCAATGTGCACTTTTTTAATTTTCTGCTCGCCGGTAATCTCGACCTTGACGGCTCCGTCGCCTTTTTCTACGGTTATAATCTGCTTCTGCAGCTCGCCTTGGATCTTCTTGACCCGCATTAACATCTTAGCTTGATCGAATCGACTCATAGTCCCTCCTATCTTGGATTACTCCAGTATATCAGGGATGGCGGCGGTATTGAAAGGCCGCCTTGGTCGCGGCCGCGTGCGGCCAGGCCACAAAATACGCGCGGTAGTTATACAGGCAGCTCAAAGCGACGGCAAAAACCACCAGGCCAATGCCAAGACCGCGGGCCAGCGGGTTATTCGGGAAAGTTTGCAGCCACAAATGCAGCAAGTACGCCAGGCCGGTCGCGGCCGCCGCATAAAGCAGCGGAACCAACAGGCTCAGGCTAACGGGGCCGTTGAGCCCAACCAGAATAAAGCCAAGGACCGCTACCAGCGTAAGGTACCGGCTGCGGCCGGCCCGCCAGTGCGAAGCATAGAAATAGATGCCAAGCGCGCAGGCCGCCAGCGCAAATACATCCAGTATGGGTGCCCGGCCCAGCCACAATTGCGGGTATTCAGGCCCCCTTATAAACAGGTGCACCGGTACGGCCGCGAAATGTTTTATGATCATCCTGGCGCTTTCAAAATGTGCCGGCAAGCCTAGCCATCGCTGCAAATTGTGCGGCCGCGTAAGATTGATGACTAGTAGTGGCAGACATATGGCGCCAAGACCGATATATAGCAGCCGCAGCCACCAGCTACGATGGAACTTCCAGCCTTTGGCGGCAAAACGTGCCTGCAACAGTACGTCTGCCGCAACAAGCCATATAAGGCCGGGAATATACAGCAGCAGCCCCCATACGACAATATTAGCTAACCAGACCGCGGAATGCCGGTAGTGTTTGCGCAGCAAAAAGTGGCTGAGCAAAAGTGTTGGCA
>CAYLML010000087.1:0-3147 GCA_964384985.1 uncultured Candidatus Saccharibacteria bacterium
GCTGCCAGGAGCACCAAAAAGCTTACGCCCATAGAAATTAATTTCGCGCTGCAGGTCGCGGGCACGGTCCTTGTAGCCGTACTGTGGCTGTATTCTTCGAACGTGCATATGCCGAGCGGGCACCAGCTGCTAATCATCACCGAGGGCAGCGCGCTTATAACGGCGGCCTATCTGTTATTCGTTAAGGCGTTATCGTCGGGGGTCATCGGCGTGATTTCGCCCATTGGCAACAGCTACCCCATGGTTACCGTACTGCTTTCCGTGCTTTTCCTATCAGAGGTGCTCAGCGGCCAGCAGCTGGGGTCGATCATCGCGATCGTGGCCGGCGCCGCCTTGCTGGCATACGAGAAAAACACCAAAAACATCCCGTTGAGCAAGCTGCACAAAGAGACGATGCTGGCAGTGGCCGCGGCCGTTACCTGGGGCCTGGCGTTTTTCGTACTCGACCAGGTGATAGGGAAGATTTCCTGGCAGACTATCACCATTTGCGTGGAACTTACGATGCTGGCCATCGCCAGCTTGCTGCTGATTGCCGCCAGCCGTTCCAATACTCTGGCTGACGCCAAAAAATCACTCAGCTCCAGGACCGCGCTGCTTACCGGCATTATAGGGACATTCGGCGGAATAACGTTCTATCTGGGCTCGGATGCCGCCGGCAGTATCATCATCCCGACCGTGCTGTCATCCGCTGGCCCGCTGGTGACTTCGGCCTTAGGTGCCGTCTACGACCACGAAAAGATCGGCACTCTAAAAAGGCTGGGCGCCGTAATTCTGATAGCCGGCATCATAATCCTCAACGTTACTTAAACGACAGCCGATTTCTGCTATCATAAAAGTATGAACATCATCGTGGGTGGGACGCATGGTTTAGGGCAGGAGATCGCGGCCGAGTTGCGCCGCCGGGGCGAAGAAACATTCGTGACCGGCCGGAGCTACGAAGAGGCCAAGCATGGCCCCGGCATGCAGGCCGACCTGGCGATCGACAAGGATATGCAGGCGCTGAAAAAGTATATAGAAAGCAGCGATTTCAAGGGATTTTTCTGGGTGGCCGGCTATGGCTACCAGGGCGATTTCGCCAAGCAGCCCGACCCGCGCAAAATGGTCGCCGTCAACCTGTCAAACGTCTTGCCGGTGGCCCAGGCGGCCTGGAAAAAACTCCTAGATGCCGGCAAGGAATCGCACTATGTAATTATCAGCTCGATGACCGGCGTGAAGCCGCGTAAAAACGAAGCCGTATACGCCGCGACCAAGCACGCCCAGGTCGGCTTCGCCCGCAGTCTTGGCCTGGAGAGCGAACGTCTGGACGCGCCCGTCAAGGTCGCGCTGTTTATGCCCGGCGGCATGCACACGCCGTTCTGGGACGGCAACGAGCCTGCCAATTTCAGCGAGTTCCTCGACCCGCACAAAGTCGCCCAAAGGGTAGTCGAGCGCGCCTTTAAGCAAACCAAGCCTTTTTACGAAGAAACCATCGAGCGCGGCAGCCTCTAGTCGCGCCACTTATTAAATAATAATTAAATCCGTCGCGGAAGTTTTGACGCGGACGCTGTGCGGCTGGCATCATGGACATCACCAATTAAACGAGGAGGTGCCATGCAGCGTCTAAAATTAAAAAAGCCTAAAAGCTGGAAACCGTCTGTAAGCACGGTGCTGGCGTTGTTGATCGTCGCCGGCGGCGTGACGTTCGCGCTGCTGCAAAGTCAGGTCGATCTCACCAGTAACTCCGTACAGACTGACAGCGCCGGTCTGTTAATCAGCTCGGATGACTTACACTATACTTCGAGCGCTAATGGCTTTGACTTCGTACACATAATACCCGGCTCAAAGCCTTCGCAGACCCAGCGTTTCACGCTCCAGAATACCGGCAGCGCGCCTTTGGCTCTCAGGCTCAAAACGGCCAACTCGCCGGCCAATCCCAACAATATTGACCTCAACAAGGTGAAGATAATAATTACTTCTTACGATACCCAAACTTCCAGGCCGGGCACGCCGCAGAGTTTCACGCTGGGATCGCTGATTGACGGTGGTGACGGAGTACCCCTAAGCTATCCGACTGCTCTGCAGCAGAATACAAAGGAAAACTTCGATATACAGGTCGCCATGGACGCCGACGCCGTCAGCGGTTCGGGTGCGATGCTATCGAACCTTGACCTGATATTTGCAGGGGTGGCCGTCAGTGGTTAAGCCGGGGGTATCATGCCGGGACAGCCTGATGCCCCAGTCATGGTGTAGACTAGAGACATGGTCCGAAGAGCCAAGAAACCTAATAATTACGCCTTCATCGACAGCCAAAACCTGAATCTCGGCACCCAGCGCATGGGATGGAAAATGGATTGGCGCAAATTCCGCGACTATCTGCGTGATAAGCATAACGTAACCCATGCCTACATGTTCATCGGCTATATGAGCGAAAATGAACAGCTCTATGAGTATATGCATGACCTCGGCTATCTGGTGGTGCTAAAGCCTACAGTCGACGTTAGCCAAAATTCCGATAACAAAGACGAGAAAGATAAAGATAAGGAAAAGCCGTCCATCATTAAGGGCAACGTCGATGCCGACCTGGTGCTCTACGCTATGAAGGAACTGCCCAACTATGACCAGGCCCTCATTGTCAGCGGTGACGGTGATTTCCTGGGCCTGGTCGAATACCTCGAACAACAGGCTAAACTTGCCAACATCCTGACGCCGAACTGGCAGTATTCCAGCCTGTTCAAACCCTACGAACCAAAGATCATCCGGCTTGACCAGCTGCGCCGCCAGCTCGCCTACCACGACCGCAAAAAGAAGTAGCCAAAGCCCATGTATAACAGGGAAGTACTATCAATCTTGGCAGGTCTGATCATGTGCTTCAGCTTTGTCCCATATGCCAAGGATATTCTGAGCGGCAAGGTCAAACCCGCCCGTTCAACGCGGCTTATGATGGTGCTGCTGCTAACTGTTAGCCTGCTCCAGCAGCACACTCTGGGGAGCGGCTGGCTTGTAGCCATGACCGTGGGTGACACTATCGGCGCGGTCGCCATACTTTTGCTGGCTTTCAACAGGGGCGTTGGCGGGTTGGGCCGTATCGATTTGATTTGCTACTTGCTCCTGGTGATAGACGTTTTGGTCTGGATATCTACCAGCAGTGCCTAGCTCGCGCTGCACCTC
>CAYLML010000087.1:3157-4299 GCA_964384985.1 uncultured Candidatus Saccharibacteria bacterium
CGCCGGTGTTTATCAAGACATGGCGTCAGCCGTGGACTGAAACCCCGCTTTTCTTCGCGCTCGGTGTTATCGCGCCGATCTTAAATATCATCGGAGCAGGCAAATACAGCTACGCGGTCCTTCTGCTCCCGGTTTACATCGGAGTAGTCAACCTTTTTGAGACGACCCTTATTATTGCCAGGCAGAAGGTTGTGCCTCCGCCGCACCGACATCTCCAGACTGATCACCAGCCTTTGAGCTGAACGATTTAAGCGTATACTAAAACTAACACCAAGATCTCTAATCTTAAACATTAATTTTTATCACCAAAGGGGGAAGTATGTTAGGAAGCAATGACGTCATGGCTTGTTTGGCCGTAAAGGACTTGGAAGCGGCAGCTAAATTTTATGGGGAAACACTAGGGCTGGAAAAGGGTATGGAGTCGCCCGGCGGCACGTTCTACAAATCCGGCAACGGGGGCGTGTTCGTCTATCCGTCGCAGTTCGCCGGCACCAACAAGGCCACGGCCGTCGCTTGGTCCGTTGACGATGTCGACGGTACTGTCGAAGAGCTGAAAGGCAAGGGCGTCACCTTTGAGCACTATGAGGATATGCCGGAAACCACGCTGGAAGGCGACGTGCATGTTATGGGCGAGCAGCGGATGGCCTGGTTCAAAGATCCTGACGGCAACATCCTGAACATCGTCAACCAAGCGGGTTAAATATGGCAGACACATGGGACTTCACCGGCCTTAAGGCGGTTTTCTTCAACGGAACCCTTACCAAATCGCCGGAGCCGAGCCACACCGACCGACTCATAAATATCAGTGCCGGCATCATGCAAAAGCATGGGGTAAAAACAGAGGTCATACGTACCATTGATCATCCGAATATTGCCACGGGCGTTTGGCCGGATATGCGCGAGCACGGCTGGCCTAAGGACGAATGGCCGGAAATCTTCAAACGGGTCATGGCCGCAGACATCCTGGTGCTGGCTGGCCCTATATGGCTGGGCGACAACAGTTCGGAAACCAAAAAGATCATAGAGCGCCTGTACGCTTGCAGCAGCATCTTGAACGAGCAGGGCCAATACGCGTTTTACGGCAAGGTCGGCGGCTGCCTGATCACCGGCAATGAAGACGGCATCAAGCACTGTGCCATGAA
>CAYLML010000088.1:0-4152 GCA_964384985.1 uncultured Candidatus Saccharibacteria bacterium
GGCGCGGTAATAATCCGTCTGTGGGGTGGCGACTCCCCTGCCCGTAACGCAGTACAGAATTTTGCTGCTCAGCTGATTTCGGGCAGCATCGAATACATCGGAATATACGACCTCCTCCGGATTTTTTACGGAGTACAGCATGATAATATCTCTCTGTTCGCCGGTATCGGTCAGGAATTTCAGCATGCTCCTATATGGTGTCACGCCGATGCCGCCGGCGATAAATACCAGTTTGCGCTTTTTGTCCCGAGGCAGCACAAAATCCCCTCCAAGCTGTGAAGCGACCACCCGGGTATTACGCCCCATGTCCAGCATCGCCCGTTTATAGCTGCTACCATTCTCGTAAAACCGTACGCCCAGCCGGATTTCGGGTTCGGTAGGCGATGAAGCAAGCGTCAGGTAACGCCGGTCGCCCCGCGAATCCGAATGTTCGTGCGGCAAGGTCCATTCCATATACTGGCCCGGCTTATATGAGAATTTCCGCCGGGGATTAAAGACAAATTCGGCAATGTCCGGAGCCAGCCTGCTTTTTCGCATGAACGCCGGGAACAGTTTGGCTTTGGGCTCGATAGCATACGAAAACAGGTTGCTGATCACCAGGGCTAGCTCCGGCGTCCCGTACAAAGTACCCAGGTGGACTTGAGGCGGAAACAGCAACCCCGTTAGCGCGCTGTACCAGCGCTGCTTGCGCACGGTGGCCGGCGAAGTAGCCGGCTCGGTAAGCATTACAAAGGCAAGGAAAAACAGCGCCGAATTCAGCGTTATGTTGTGCAGCGTTGCCATAAGGGGCCCGTGCGACAGCAAGGTATACAGAATTGTGGCGGCGTACGTTGTTGCAATAAAACTGAGGACCATTTGGAAGCGGTTAATCTTCCTCACGAGCAGCAGGCCGCCGATTATCACCAGCGGCAATAGCGGCGCGCTGCCGACCCACCAGCTGGCTGTCTGCCCCCCGCCCCAAGCAGTCAATACCACGGCTATAGCCGCCGGATTAAATATATGCTTCCTGCCGATAGCCAGGATATATTTTGAAGCTATGGCCAAACCTCCGGCCGCCGTTAGGAACAGCATACCGGCAGGTGTGCTGATTGGAGCGATAATAAGCGCCAGGATCAGCGCGGTGATAAGGCTGGACTCCTTATTCGTCGGCGCTTCAAAAACGTAAGAAAATACCCGGTTGCTTACCCAGCAAATAGCAGTCAGGTAGACTGCCGATAATACAATGACAGCGGGTTTGTAGTGCAGGTAGCCGAGCTGGCTCAGAACAGCCGCCCCGGCCAGTAGAACAATCAGGTAATACAGCAGCAGACGATACATCGTCGTCTTATCAAGCAGCTCATCAATAGCCTTTAGCATGTCAAACAGCGTACCTTTCGAAACCGCTGGTAAGGGTGGCGATACCCTCAGTATCAATCGCGTATCCTTCAAAGCCATCCAGCGATTCTATAAAATTTATGCCGTCCTTACCCATCGCGAAAGCGGCCGTAGCAAAACGGTCGGCCTCGTAAACATTGGGACCGATAACCGTCAGGCTCTTTACGTCTTTGATAGGTGCTTCGGGATTATGCGGATCGTAAATATGCTGGCCGCGGACAGCCGTGCCGGAAGTCGCGACCCCCTCGCTTGCAACTGTCAGCACCTTGATAATTTCATCGCGGTTGAAGGGATTGCGAATGCCGATCCTCCACGGCTCGCCCCGGCTGCTTGCACCGCTAACCTGGAAGTCTCCGCCCGCTTCCAGGCAAAAATTATCGATGCCGCGCCGGCGCAAGCGTTCGGCCGCTTGTTGTATTGCCCAGCCTTTGACCAGGCCCGAAGGATCGAGCTTGTCGCCGCGCATAATGTCGAAGAAGCCGTATGTTTCCCGCTTCGTTTGTTCGCACAAGCTCAAAACTGTTTTCATCTCGCCGCTCCACTGCGCTTCGGGCAGACCGGCGTTTATACGTGAGATTTCACTCTCCGGTTTGTAGGTACTATAGCGTTTATCGATCTCATGGAAATACGCAAATGTGTCGGCTATGGCCGCAGCCGCGCGCTTGTTGTCCGCGATTTCCGCCGTGACCGGCATGCCCATGATTAGTTCGGTTCGTTTCATTACATGGCCTGCGACAAAGCCGAAGAAAGTGATTGGACAAACGCCTGGCTGGTGTCGGTCGCGCCTGAAACGCCGTCGACATGCGCGCTCTGGGCCTGGATGGCTTCCTGCTGCAGATAGGGCATGGCTTGCCGGTTAATTTCTACGGAATTCGGCCGGTCGTTCGGGTACTGCAGGAATTTCACCGCTGTGATTTTGCCGCCCTGGATAGTAGCCTGGACTTGCACGTTGCCGTAAAAGGCGTCAGCTACGGAGCCCGTGTACGTGCCGTCCTTATATGTAGTTGCGGTTTGGGCGGTTCCGCTCGTGGTAGCGCTTGATGAAGCGCTTGATCTTGCGGCCGTCGACGTACCGCTGCCCTGTCCGCTCGAAGTCTTGGGAGACACAAGCAGCGGTGAATCACTATGCCTGAGGCCAAAACTGTACAGAGCGAAAGATATGATTACGAACGCCGAGAGAGCGAGCTTCTTCATGCTTGTCATTATAGCCTTTCAATATGACGGCTGAACCAGGGTAAAGCATCCAGCTGAAGGCTGGCTGAGGTTCGGCTATTCGGTCACCGTGACATCGCGCCAGAACGCGACATAATTGCTGAAGTCTTTTTTGACCTTGTCGATAGCCGAAGGTTTCGGTTCCGGATACGACCAGGCATTATCCTGGCTCCAATCATCATCATGGCCCACGTTAAAGTACTGGCATTCGCCCTTCCACGGACATGTATAAGGCGTGGGGCTTTCTTTCAGAAATTCTTTTTTGACGCTGGAAGGCGGAAAGTACCAGTTTTGCTCAATATATATAAGGTCTTCCTTTGGTGCTTCGGCAATTACGATGTCCTTCCAAATGGCTTTCATATACCCAGTATAACGCTAACGCGGCATAATGTTCGGTAATTCACGTGCTGAACCGCCTATTTAGAGCGTATGGCCTACAAGGTGCCCGATAAAGGCGGTGATGGCCATGGCCGCGCCGCCGCCAAGAAATACCCGGCTGGCGGCCACTAGCCGGTGGCCACCGCCGATGTAAGCGCCGATAGCGCCGGAGATAGCCAGCGCCACGAGCGACGCGGCCACGATGACCCAGCCGGCGCGGCCTTTAGATGCCAGCGCCGCTATGATCGGTACGAGCGACCCGACCGTGAAAGATACCGCGGATGCCAGCGATGCCTGCAGCGGATTGGCTAGGGCTTCTTGGTCAATACCTATTTCGTCACGGGCGTGGGCGGAGATGGCGTCATGCTCATGCAGCTGCTTGGCGACTTGCAGCGCTAATTTCGCTTCCAGCCCCCGGCTTTCATAAATTCCAGCTAGTTCCGCCAGTTCTTCTTTAGGATTTTCGGCCAGAGAGCGCTTTTCCTTGACTATATCAGCCTTTTCGGAGTCCCTTTGCGAGCTGACAGACACGTATTCGCCTACGGCCATCGACAGCGCACCGGCTACCAATCCGGCAATGCCTGCCGTCAAAATAGCCGACCTGCTGGCCGAAGCAGCCAGCACGCCGAGCATCAGGCTGGAGGTAGAAACGATTCCGTCGTCCGCGCCGAGTACGCCGGCCCGCAGCCAATTCGCGCGGTGAGACTTATGCGGCTCTCCGGGATGTGCGGAAGGCAAATTACTCATAACTTCATTATACAAGGTGTTGTGATTGATTAACGTTATTCTTGGGATTCAGCCGCGGCCTTACCTGCTTTATAGATGCCAAATAATCCTACAAATTGATTGATATATATCATTTGATTGTTGCCAACACTCTCCGCATACCGCCTTAAAGAGACTACCGTATTAATAATGTGATCGGCTTCCATTTGCGCTAAAGGCGCGAGAATATCGACAGCGTGTTCTATCTCTTTTTTTAATTGGGGATCATCCGTAATGTCACTCACCGTACTCTCTATACGATCTTCATCAACTTCTTCGCCGGTGGCAATCATTTCAGCTTCAAGTCTCATCCTGACTTCACGCTCAACAGCATCAGGTAGATCAGCTGCAATGGCGCCTAGTTGATACGTACCATCAAACTGACTTAATAAAAGTGCAAGGAATTTATTTTTTTCAATCACA
>CAYLML010000089.1:0-4073 GCA_964384985.1 uncultured Candidatus Saccharibacteria bacterium
TGAGGTACCGGCCCGCTGCTTCATAGTCAGCAGTCAAACTTGGGTATGAAGACTGCAGAGTATCCAATTCCTTCGGGCTGAGAGCAGCGAGTGTCCGGCCCGCGGCAATAAATTCCGGAGGCACGCCAACGGAGTAAAATCCGGCTGTAAAGGTGATGGCCCGCGGCAATTCCTGAGTGCCCATATGCCGCGAATAGGCAAGCAAACCGATATGCTGCCGCCGGTCGCGGCGTTTTGGCACACTCTTAAAAACCGGCTGCATCCCGCCCGCGATTCCATTAAGCGTACTCTTGTACAGCTTGGCTGAACGTTCGGCAATGGCAATCAGGGTCTTTTGGTCCGCGGAACTTATAGCCAGGGGCTTGGTCTTCGGCAGTTCATCCTCCAAACGCTTGATTGCGGCCTTAACGGTGGACTTCGGGTGATCATAACGGAACGATGATTGCACCGTGACCGTGCGCGTGCCCGGAAATTCCTTAATAAGCCGATCTATAGATTTTGGCTCGGGTGACAGGCCGCCGCGAAACAGCAAGCTGCCAAAGCCAAATACCGGGTAAACGGGTACTCCGGAGCTTCGTGAAAACTCATATACTTTGGACAGACCTATTTTGTTGCCGATGATACCGGCCAGTAGTCCGGATGACAATGCCGAATCCGAGCCCGCCATAAAAGCCCTGATATATGCCGGCGGCTTGCCGAAATGCTGCTTATGCAACGCGGTGTAGTTCTCTAGCAGCTCTCCGATTGCCAACTGCGCTTCGACGCTCTCTACTAGCGGTATAAGTTCAAGATATTCATTGTTGTCGGGTTCACGCTTTGTAAAATCGGTTGACTTGAAGCGAGCCAGTTTTTCAAACAATGTATGGATGCGCATCAGCTGCTCAGGTCGTTCAGTCATTGGCAAAATAACCTCAAATAAGGGACGCTGCCGGAACTCCAGGTCTCGGGCAAAATCCTCGCCGCTTAAGATCACTGTCATGGCTTGGAGCAGGTTATAGCCCTTTTCTTCCCATATGTTAGGGATGCGGAACGTCAGGAATTTATCCCGGCCAAGCTGATGTTTGGCGAAGTAGTCATAGTGATCGCTGAATAGCCGGTCTATCACCGCCGCATCAGCGTGTTTTCCCTCCCAGTCCCACATGTATTCGCTGACGCCCAGATCGCTGAAACAGGCTAGGGCTTCGGCTATTTCCTCGTACGTACTTACAAAGGGCCGGCCTTCCGGGTCCCAATACGGTGCCAGCGCGTTATCTGGGTGCTGGGTAGCCATCGTGCCGGGAATCGTCCTCATGTTTGACTTCCTTCGGTTACGAATTTTTTGATTAGCTGCAGAGCGGCTTTTAACGTGGCCTCATCGCCTGAATATGTGAGACGCGCGAACCCGGGAGTACCAAAAGCCTCTCCCGGAACTAAGGCAACCCCTGTTTCACCAAGCAGCTGTTCGCACCAAGCGAGACTGTTCCGGGTGATAGCGCGAATGTCCAAATAGAAATAGAAAGCGCCGCCGGGCAATTGGTAGCGAATAGCCGGAATACCGCGTAAGGCTTCGTCAACGACCATGCGCTGGCGTTCCAGGGTTTCAAGGATTTCCGGCGGTGTAGTATTGTGGTGCTTCATAATTTCCAAGGCAGCGTGCTGGCTGGTGACGGACGCGTTGCCGGTTATATGGCCGAGCAGATGGGTGATGGCTCGCGCGACTGCCGTGTCAGCGATTCCGTAACCGATGCGCCAACCGGTCAGTGCCTGGCTTTTAGAAAAACCATTTACGATTACGATATGATCAAAATTGACAGTCGGGACCGGCGTGAAGCCTGTAGCATAAACCAGCTTGGCGTACATATCGTCAGATATGACCGTTACGCCGGAGCCTTTTAGTCCCGCGGCCAGCTGCTGCAAGGCCGCCTTCGAGAACACGGCCCCCGTCGGGTTATTAGGCGAGTTAAGGATAATGACCTTGGTGCGCGGTGTTATCTTGCCGAGAATAGCCCCTGAGTCAATATCGAAAGTGCCGTCCTTAAGTGGTACTGGCACCACCACGCCGCCAGTCAGTTTAATGAGTTCCATATAGCTCACCCAGGCCGGCATGGGCACGATAACTTCATCCCCCTGGTTGACCAGCGCCAATAGCGCGGCATAGAGCGCGGGCTTGGAAGCGGCGGTCACTACGACGTTCTCCGGCTTAATCCAGTCTAATCCGTAGAACTCACGGGATTCGTCGGCAATAGCTTCGCGAAGTTCAGACAGACCGGCAGCCGGAGTATATTTGTTGTGATGCAGTTTCTTGGCAACAGCTTTCTGGATATATTCCGGCGTATCCGAAGCTAACTCACCAGCAGTCAGGTTGTAGACAACTTTTCCTTCTGCCGCGAGCTTCTTGGCCTTGGCATTCAAGGCCATCGTGGCACTCTCTTGCACGGCGGCCATTCTATCCGCTAAGACGATCCGACTCATTACTTTAATTATAACCTATTTAATTTCAAGCGTGGCGACCAGCGGCAAGTGGTCAGATATGTCGACGTCGGGGCAATCATGCGACAGTATCTTGATGTTAGGGCTCACGTACATGTGGTCGACTGCAGCCGTGGCGTAACCGGGCTTGTCTTTGCGGCGCATATTGAACGTCGAAACCAGTTCGCCGCCAAATACGCTTTTTACTTGTTTCTCGATATCACGCAGCAGCGGGTTGCCGGTCGTAGCGTTCGTGTCGCCTGTAAGTATGACGTTCGGCTTGCCAGCGATGGCTGCCAGTGTCCGCTCGATCATCGTTTGCCGCTGTGGACTGGGATTGTCGCCATCCAAATCCCACACTCCGTGCATGTTGAAGACATTGACTTCGCCAGCCGGCGTTTTCAGCGCCGAGCGCTGCAAAATCCGCGGGAAAATAACCCAATGCTCCGGTATATCAGAGTATTCGGACCGTGTGGAATCGTACAGAGACGTGATTGAGTTAGCGGTGATAGGGAATTTTGACAGCACGGCGTTGCCGGAGGGCAGGATACCTTCCGGGAGTGTGAGCCTGTGTGCCAGCGCGAACTCCTGATACGGATAGCCAAGCGTTTCTTTGAGCGCGTCCATGGAGCGCAGACGGTCCTTAAGGGCCGGGTCGTGGCCGTCATGAACTTCCTGCAAGGCCACTACGTCGGCATCTTCGCTGCGCAGAAAGTCAATTATCTGAGGAAAAAGATTGCCGCCCCACCACAGGTTTAGGCTAATAATTTTGAGTTTCACAACTATCAGTATAAGACATGAAGCCGCCCGAGATGATATACAAAGTATAGTCTGCGCGGTGTATACTGGATACTAGCGTATGGTTAAATCGATTATCTCGGCAGAGAACGTTGTGAAACGTTTTGGCGGCGACATTGTAGCAGTCGACGGTATTTCATTTGACGTGAAAAAGGGTGAAATCTTCGCGTTTCTCGGCCCTAACGGCGCCGGCAAAAGTACCACGATCAAAATGCTCACAACGATGCTGCGGCCCACGAGCGGCCGGCTGCGCCTGGATGGCCACGACGTCACGAAGGAACGGGACTCGGCACGCAAAGCCTTCGGAATCGTATTTCAGGACCCTAGCCTGGACGAAGAGCTATCTGCGTATGAAAACATGGAACTCCATGCCACACTCTACGGTGTTACTAAATCACGCCAGGAGGCGCGCATTAAAGAGCTGATGCAGCTGGTAGAACTGTGGGGGCGCAAGGATTCCATGGTGAAAACGTTCTCGGGTGGCATGCGCAGGCGGCTGGAAATTGCCCGCGGCCTGATACACGAACCGCGCATTTTATTTTTGGACGAGCCGACACTCGGTTTGGATACCCAGACCCGCAACCTTATGTGGGACTACGTAAAGCAGTTGAGCCAGGAGAAGGGTATGACAATCTTCTTTACCACCCATTACCTAGACGAAGCTGAAGACGTAGCGGAGCGCATCGCTATTATTGACCATGGCGCTATCGCCGCGCTTGGCACCACCGCATCGCTATGCAAAGAAACCGGTACCAAGACCCTTGAAGACGCCTACCTGAAGCTTACGGGTGAAACATTGCGCGACGAGTCGAGCAGCGGCAATGACG
>CAYLML010000090.1:0-4071 GCA_964384985.1 uncultured Candidatus Saccharibacteria bacterium
CACCGGCTGGATGCTGACGCATAAGCCCAAACCGGCCACGATCAAGCCCATTCCCAAGGTAACCGCCAAAACCAAAACCGTGCCGTCGACGCTGACCGGCCTGCCCGTAGACCCTAGCGTCAACCAGCGGACAGTTACCGGCGTAATGATCGAAAACAGCACTGATGCGCGGCCGCAATCCGGGCTCGGACAGGCCGGCGTCGTCTTCGAGGCCGTAGCCGAAGGCGGGGTCACGCGCTTTTTGGCGCTGTACCAGGACACCGCGCCGGACAATGTCGGGCCGATTCGCAGCGCCCGCCCGTACTACGAGCAATGGGCCCTGGGGTTTGATGCCGGCTACGCCCACGTCGGCGGCAGCCCTGAAGCCCTGGCGGATATCAAGGCCTGGGGCGTGCGAGACCTCGACCAATTCGCTAACGGCGGTTCTTACCACCGCGTTAGCAGCCGCGCCGCGCCGCACAACGTCTATACGTCCATAGCCACGCTCAACCAGCTGGAAGTCGCCAAGGGTTACAACACCAGCAAGTACACCGGTTTTGCGCGAAAAGCCAAGGCATTACCGCACCGTCCGGTACCGACCGCCAAAAGTATCAACCTGTCCCTCTCCGGTCCGGTCTACAATGCCCACTACGACTACAACGCTGCCACCAACACATATGACCGCAGCGAGGGCGGGGCGCCTCACATAGACGCCAACACCAACAAACAGATCAGCCCGACCGTCGTCATCGCGATGGTCATGCCGTATTCACTGGGCGCGCTCGATAGCAGCGGAGCCTACTACTCGGAATACGGCACCATTGGCAGCGGCCCGGTCTATGTATTTCAGGATGGCGGGATAACAACCGGTCAGTGGACAAAAACCGCCAATACCGCCCAATTTACCTTCAAGGATGCCGGCGGAAAGGTGATCAAACTAAATCCCGGCCAGACGTGGCTGACCGCCGTGTCCGGTACCGACCGCGTCAGCTACGCGCCTTAGCAGTCATGGACAACCTCGAGCAGCTCCGCCGAAGCGTCAGGCTCTACCTCTTCGGCGCGGTGCTGTTCGAGAACATATTATTGATCGGCATCGGATGGAGCCTTTACAAATACACAAAACTGGGCAGTATACCCAGCCTGGCCAGCAGTCTTCTTCTCAGCAGCCTTATGACACTGCTGCTCGTACGTATTGTCAGCAGCTTCGTCATGCAGCCCATGAGAGCCTTGTGGCAGGCCATCCTCCATTTAAGCCCCTCCGAACAAGGAATTGCCGCCCCCAAGATCGAAGACCTGCGGATGGGCAGGGAACTGGTCGCCAACCTGAGCGCCCAGATCTACCAGCTGGCCAGCGTGGCTGATGTCGCCGCAACCGAGGCCAGCCGGCAGGCCGGCGACCCCAGCC
This sequence comes from uncultured Candidatus Saccharibacteria bacterium, assembly GCA_964384985.1. Classification (GTDB taxonomy): domain Bacteria; phylum Patescibacteriota; class Saccharimonadia; order Saccharimonadales; family UBA4665; genus CAYLML01. Next base: position 1,385 of record CAYLML010000090.1, read on the forward strand.
ACAACTTTATAGCCCAGAACCTGCCACTGCCCTTGATACTGCTTGACACCGACGAAACCATTAAGTTTGCCAACGATGCCGCCGGCGCGTATGTTGGCATGCCCGCCGCCGACCTTAGAGGTAAAAATGCCTATATGGTGCTGGATATGTCATTCCCCAGCGAGGATACCTTCGACGGCTGGCTGAAAAAGGTAAAGACCCAGAACGCGACAGCTTCGACAAGCTGGGAGCGGGTACGCCTCAATGTCCGTGACAGCCATCCGGCCCGGCTGTTCGACCTGGCCGCTTATTACAACCGCGACAACCCCGAGGGCAACGCCACCATGCTGGTCTTGTTCGACCACACCAAGCAATACTCGCAGGATGACCAGGCCGTTAGCTTCATCGCGCTCAGCGTACACGAACTCAGGACCCCGCTGACTTTGCTGCGCGGCTACATAGAGGTATTTGAAGAAGAGATTGGCCAAAAAATCAACGACCCCGAGCTGCAAAGCTTCATGCTCAAGATGCGCGCCACGGCCGAACAGCTGACGGATTTCGTCAATAACATCCTGAACGTCGCGCGCGTAGACGACGACCAACTAGAACTGCAGCTTCAATCCAGTAATTGGGAAGTTATCCTCAAAGAGGCCGTCGATATGATGAGCCTTAGGGCCAAGGTGCGGCAGATCGATTTGCACTGCAGTATCGCCAAAGATTTGCCGGCCGTCGGCGTTGACCCGCTCAGCATACGGGAAGTCATCAGCAACCTTGTCGACAATGCCATCAAATACAGCGGCAGCAGCAAAGTCATCAACATTGACACGCACCTTAGTAAAGACGGCCTGGTGGAAACCACCGTGCAGGACTTCGGGCTTGGCATCCCCGCGAGTATCTTGCCCAACCTGTTCAATAAGTTCTACCGCGACCACCGGAACCGCGCCCAGATAGGCGGCACCGGTCTGGGCTTGTATCTGAGCAAAGCCATCATTGACGCGCACGGCGGGAACTTGTGGGTACGCAGCAAGGAAAACGAAGGCAGCACCTTCGGCTTCACGCTGCTTCCTTATGACAAGCTGACTGAAGCCAAAAAACAGAGCGGCAACCAGGAAATTACCCGAAGCGCGCATGGCTGGATTAAAAATCACTCGTTATATAGGCGATGATAATTGGTATAATTAAAGCATAATGCCCGATTTACCCGCTCCAACCCCGGCTGCACCGCCCTCAGAACCGGCCCCGAACGGCCGCAAGGTACTGTGTATCGAAGATGAACATTTCATCAGCGAACTGTACGTACGGGTTCTCACCAGGGGCGGCTATCGGGTAGACGCCGTCGCCGACGGCAAACAGGCCCTGGATGCCGCCCTGACGAATGATTACGATATCATTCTCCTTGACCTCATGCTGCCAAACGTACCGGGCATTGAAATCCTGCGCAAGCTAAAGGATCCGACCCTCCAGCCGCCCATAAAGGCCAAGATTATCGTAACGACCAACCTGGAGCAGCGGGAAGATGTCCGCGCCGACATTGAGAAGCAAGCCGATGGCTATGTCGTGAAAGCCGAGCTGACACCCCACGAACTGGTCGACCTCCTCGACACTATCCGTTAGCTATAAGCATTGACAGCAATGTATAATAGCAAGTAGCCATGCAGGGACTTTGCCGCCGCTTCATTGCCGGCGATTTACCCCGCAGACTTAAACCCAAGAAGACACACCCCGGTCACTGTTTTCTTTCATAGTTCACCGCATCAGTTTCCCAGGCTTAAGGATCCGCCCTCGGACGGTAAATCGGATTCGCCAGGAAGCTCCAACCTTAAAATCCGTTCGCTGGCAGGCTCGCCGCGTCAGCTACTCTTTTTATTATCTTTTACGGGGGGTTTGAACTATGAACACTATTGCTTTCAACGAACAGGAAATACAAATTAGCTCGGTACGGTTTTACCACGATTCGAACGAAGTGCGTTTCGAAAGTTACCCGCGGCGGATTACCTACCGCGGCCGGGAATACGTGCTGGCATAAATAACATGAAAAATCAGGAGACAAGACTATGCAAGACAATCTGGAAATTATGGCCGGCGGCGACGGCGTATCGGTCCACAGCGGTTTTCCCAACCCGGCAGCCGAACGGCGGGGGCAAGGTCCGGGCCTAGCCCTGGACCTAAACCACCTGCTGGTCCGTCAGCCATCGAGTACCTATCTGTTCCGCGTAGAGGGGCACCGCTGGGCAGGCCAAGGGGTATATGACGGTGATGTGGCGGTTATAGACAGGGCGGTGCAAGCCAGGCCCAGCGACCTGATAGTGGCCTGGCGGGCAGGCGGGTCCACGCTGGTCAGACAGCACCAGCTAACGCCCGAAGATAAACCATGGGGCGTGGTAACTGCGGTAATCCACATATACAGGTAGCCGGCCGTGCAAGCTATTTTTGCCTTAATCGATTGCAATAACTTCTTCGTGAGCTGCGAACGGCTGTTCCGGCCCGACCTTGAAGGCCGGCCAGTGGTGGTGCTAAGCAGCAATGACGGGTGCGTGGTGTCGCGCTCTGCCGAGGCCAAGCAGCTCGGCATCCCCATGGGCGCGCCGGCTTTCCAATACCGCAGGCTGTTCCGGGATCAGGGCGTAGTGCAGTTTAGCGCTAATTTCGAGCTGTACGGCGACATCAGCGAACGCATTACACGCCTGCTGACGGGCATTACGCCGCGT
>CAYLML010000091.1:0-4059 GCA_964384985.1 uncultured Candidatus Saccharibacteria bacterium
GCCATTCCTGATGCCTGTCGAAGACGTCTTTAGCATCAAGGGCCGTGGCACAGTTGCCACCGGCCGTATCGAAACTGGCGTCATCAAAATCAACGAAGAAGTCGAAATCGTCGGCATTCGCCCAACCAAAAAGACAGTTGTAACCGGCATTGAAGCCTTCAAAAAGAGCCTTGACCAAGGTCAGGCTGGCGATAACGCTGGCGTACTACTACGTGGCATTGAACGCGACGACATCGAACGCGGCCAAGTGCTAGCCAAGCCAGGCAGCATCACTCCGCACACCGAATTTGACAGCGAAGTCTACATCCTGACCAAGGAAGAAGGCGGCCGTCACACACCGTTCTTCAAGGGCTACAAACCGCAGTTTTACTTCCGCACCACCGACGTTACCGGTGAGGTTGAGCTGCCCGCCGACAAGGAAATGGTTATGCCCGGCGACACCATTACCTTCAAGGTTAAGCTGCTCGCCCCGATCGCCATGGAGCAAGGCCTGCGCTTTGCTATTCGCGAAGGCGGCCGCACGGTCGGCGCCGGCGTCGTCACCAAGATCATCAAGTAATCATACTTTGATCGATCTAAAAGAGCCTCAACGGAGGCTCTTTTGCTATATTGATAGAGTATGTTATAGTTTAGAAAAGATTAAGGAGTGCAATATAATGGCAGTATCGGGAGAAACAAGTGGTTCGCAAGAAGGGCAGAATGATGATCAAAGGAAGAAGGTTACAGACTGGGTAGAAGGAACCCGTGCCGTCCAAGACAGGGTCTTTGAAAAATTCATCGTTGAGAGCGAAGGTCGTGCCATAGGAGGCGTTGACGCGGGCAATGCGGACGAGATTATGGCAAGACTTGAGGCCGCATATGGGGAGACTTATCCCGAACTCTTTCCTGATACCACAGGCTTGGAGTTGGGCCATGACCGCAGAGTCTCCGATGTGTACGTATACCCGGATCAGCACGCCCATGCCCCGCAGGGCACTTTAAAAATAGACTAACCCAGATAAAGCAGTCTAGAAAAACTTTGTTACAACTGTTAGAGTTAAACCATCAATTAATTTCTGCTGACTAAAAGTCGCTTTTGAAAAATAAAGAGATGTTACAGCAGGCTGAACGAAAGTTCAGGAAGGAACAACACCTATGGCAGACGCCAAAACCCCGGAAACCAAACAGCGGATCCGTATCCGCCTGAAGGCTTACGATCACAAAGTGATCGACCAGGCCGCCAAACAGATCATTGATACCGCCCTGCGCACCGGCGCCACGCTGGCCGGGCCAATTCCGCTGCCGACCCGCCGCAGCACCTTCACGGTGGTCAAAAGCCCGCATGTATATAAGAAGGGCCGTGAACAGTTTGAGATGCGCGTGCACAAACGCCTGATCGATGTTTTCGAGCCGACCCCCAAGACTATAGACAGCCTCATGAACCTGTCTTTGCCGGCCGGTTGCGACGTCGAAATCAAGATGTAGCCCGCGAAACTTAGTTTGTAGAATTTGCAACACGTTGACAGAGGTAACAATAGCGTGATACTCTGTTATGGTATCTAAGTAAATAATTTACTTGGTTTGCGCTAGCAGGTCTGCTCTTTACAGGGGTAGAAACCGCTCGAGACCAGGTATTTTTATGTCAATCTTAGTTATAAAAATGTAACAAGGAACCAATGAAAGCATTAATCACCCGAAAAGTTGGCATGACGAGCACCATCGCGGAAGACGGTGTCCTGCAGGCTATTACCTTGCTTTCAGTTGGCGAACACACTGTTTTACAGCACAAGACGGTCGATAAAGACGGCTACACCGCAGTGCAGGTCGGCGCCGGCACGGCCAAGAAGCTTGGCAAAGCGCTCGCGGGCCATGTTAAGGCAGCCAAGGTGATGCCGAAGATTATCCGTGAATTCCGCCTCGAAGAGATCCCCGAAGAACTGAACGTCGGCAGCAAAATCAGCGCCGACGTTTTCAGTGTTGGCGATACCGTCAACGTGACCGGCCTCACAAAAGGCAAGGGCTGGGCTGGCACTATCCGCCGCCATAACTTCCACCGCGGCCGCAAAACCCATGGCGGACGCTCCTATCGCCGCCCTGGTTCCATCGGCTCCATGTACCCGCAGCATATTTTTAAAGGTACGCGTATGGCGGGCCAGTTGGGTCACGAGCAAGTCACCGTTCGAAATCTGAAAGTTGCCTTGGTCGATACCGAACTCGGAGTAATCGGCGTTACCGGAGCGGTCCCCGGCCCTAAAAAGGCCGTGCTGCTAGTGAAGGAGGCCAAGTAATGGCTGCTCCCGCGACCTATACCAAAGCCGGAGCTAAGGCCACGGCCGCGGCCAAGCTCGACAAGGCCGTCTTCGGCGTAGTTCCCGAGAACCACGAGCTGTTAAAGGCCGCTTATACGATGTACTTAGCCAACGGCCGGGCAAACCTGGCAGTCACCAAGACGCGCGGCTTAGTCCGCGGCGGCGGCAAGAAGCCTTGGAAGCAGAAGGGCACCGGCCGCGCCCGCTTTGGTTCTTCGCGCGTGCCTATTTGGCGCGGCGGCGGCATTACCTTTGGTCCGACCGGCCAGGAGAACTACAGCAAACAGATGAATACTAAGGCCAGGCAGCTGGCCGTACGCCAGGCTTTGAGCCTGTCCGCCGACTCTGGCAAGGTGATTGTAGTTGAAGACATTGCATCCAAAGAAGGCAAGACGGCCGAATTAGCCAAACTGCTTGCCAAAATAGAAGCCGCCGGCTCCGTGCTAATGGTAGTCGTGGATAAATCCGACGAGCTCGTGCGGGCGTGTCGCAACCTCCAAGGCGTCAAGCTTGTCAGCGCCCAATACGTCAACGTGTATGACGTGCTGAATGCCGACAAAGTCGTTTTTAGCAAAGCCGCCCTAGAGGCCGTGACCGCCCGGCTGGCACAGAAACCCCAGAAAGCAACAGATGCGCCCAAGCGCGCGCCTGCCGCTTCGAAGGAGGACGCGTAATGTCCAAGTCTATAGTCCTCAAACCGCGTTTGAACGAAAAGACGTACGGACTGGCCTCAAGCCGCGTATATGTATTCGACGTGGACCGCTCTGTCAATAAGCACAACATAGCCCGGGCCGTCGAAACGCAGTTCGAAGTTAAGGTGGCGGAAGTCAACACCGCGAACATTCCCGGCAAGTCAAAGCGCGTAGTCAGCCTTACCGGAAAGCGTATGACCAACACGACCGGCAGCCGCAGCGACTTCAAAAAAGCCTACGTTACCCTGGCGGAAGGCCATGCCCTGCCTTTCTTTGATGCCATCGAAGAAGAGGAGCAAAAGGAACAGGCCGCCCAAGAGAAGTTTGACAAAGCCGCGGCCAAACAGGCCGAGAAAGACGAAAAGTCATCCGCCAAAGCGGCTAAATCCGAAGCCAAAAAGCCCGTCGCCAAGAAACCGGCTGCTAAAACCGCCAAGCCCGCTGAGAAACCGGCCGCACCTGCCGCTGAACCAGCCGCAGAAGAGAAGCACGGCCTGGCCGCTTGGCGCGGTTTCCGCCGGCGCAAAAAGAACCAGGGGGATAAGTAATGGCTATCAAGCAGTATAATCCCACCACTCCCGGCCGGCGCGGTATGACCACGCAGGATTTCGACGGCATCACTACTAAGAAGCCGCTGCGCTCTCTGCTTATGCCAAAACGCCGTGGCAACGGACGCAACAACCAAGGCCGGATCACCACACGCCACAAGGGGGGCGGTGCTAAGAAGTTTTATCGAATCATGAACTTCAGGCTGGCTGACGGCGCGAGCGCGGTCATCGAACACATCGAATACGACCCGAACCGCAGCGCCCGTATTGCCCGCATCAAGGAATCCAACGGCACCTACCACTACGTATTGGCCGCCAACGGCATGAAGGTCGGCCAGACTATTATGAGCGGTGAAGAAGTGCCTATCGAGACCGGCAACCGCCTGCCGCTCAAGAATATCCCGGTCGGCAGTACCGTTCACGCCATCGAGCTAAAGGTCGGCCGCGGTGCCCAATTGGTACGCAGTGCCGGCAACAGCGCCCAGCTTATGGGTATCGATAACGGTTACGCCCAGGTCCGCCTGCCCAGCG
>CAYLML010000092.1:0-4012 GCA_964384985.1 uncultured Candidatus Saccharibacteria bacterium
TCCGCAAGCATGGCCAGCAAGCCCAGACCGTCCGTCTCAAGAACCAATGGGTGAATGTCGATCCGCGCGACTGGAAAAAGCGCGATGACATGACCATCCACGTTGGACTGGGGACAGGCGGCAAGGCCGAGCAAATGGCGCTTATCAACCTCATCATCGGGATGCAGGAAAAGGCGCTGATGGGTGGAATGACTAACCTCGTCAGCCCTGACAATCTCTACTCATCCGCCAAGGCGTTGACCCGCATTGCCGGCCACAAGGACGTGGATGCGTTCTTTACCGATCCCAAGACACAACCGCCCCCGCAAGCGCAGCCCGATCCGAAAATACAGATCGAGATGATGAAGCTGCAACAGCAGGACAAGAAGGCGCAGGACGATACCCAGCATCAGGCCGCTAAACTCCAGGCCGATGCCACGCTGGAACAACTCAAGTTCGAGCATGAGAAGGAAATCGCTCTGCTCGAAATGGCGATGAAACAGAAAGAGTCCGAGCACAAGATGGCTGTTGACTCGCATAAGGCCAATCTTGACAGCCACGTGGCACAGCAGAAACTCGCCATCCAGAAACAAGTTGCCGATAAGCCCAATACCAGCGTGGAGATTGGCGCTGATAGCACCAAGATCAAGACCGATCATAATGCCGAGGCGCTTCATAGCCTGGCAGCCTCTGTCAACCACAGTCAGGCCCAGCATACGCAGATGTTGGCTGAGGCACTTAAGCATATCAGCGCCCCCAAGCGTATTGTGCGCGATCCAAAGACTGGCAAGGCCCTTGGCGTTGAATCTGTTGTGAATTAATTGACAGATGGGAACAACCTATACTCTTTCCGGCGTTACGCGCAATGCTCACGGCGCGACACTGGCGAGTGTCACGGTTGATGTCTTTGATGAAGCCAGCGAGACGTTTCTAGGAACATCCGTTTCTGACTCCGGCGGCAACTACAGCGTAACGCTGTCTGCCAGCTCAACCGGCGTATTTGCGGTTGGCTATCTATCGGGAACGCCAGATGTTGCTGGCACCACACTTAATAATCTTATACCGGACGCAACGACCGTTAATACGTCAACCGGCGTAAGTGGAACGCAAGGGTTGCCATACAATATGCTTCTGGCCCTCACTTGGGGACAGAGCGCGGCATCAAGTTCATCAACCGCTTCGGCAAAAGCAAACTATGGCCTCTTGGTAGGCTTAACAAACTAGAGATCAAACAATATGGCTGATAACGTCACAACCGGCACAACCGGGCTAACGATCCTTGCCGACGAGGTAACGGAAGGAACGCTCGGCACCGGCAAGGCCCAGTTTGTCAAGGTTATGGACGGGACGATCGACGGCACGAATAAACTGGCCGTTGATTCTTCTGGCAGGGTCGGCGTTGTTACATCCGGGAGCACGCTCGCGGCCACGCAATCCGGAACATGGACGGTTCAGCCAGGAAATACGCCGAACACCACGCCCTGGTTGACCTCCATCTCGTCAAGCACAGCCAGCGGTCTTATCAAGGCGGCATCGACCGCCCCCGCATCCACAGACCCGGCGCTCGTTGTTGCACTCTCTCCGAATGGGTTGAATAGCAACGGGCAGACCACAATGGCCAATTCTGAGCCAGTTGTCGGCGCAAGCGACTGGATCGAATTGATAGGGGGCGATGTCGCGGCCGGCTCCTCGGACAGCGGAAAGCCAGTAAAGATCGGAGGCATTACAAAGACGACGCAGCCAAGCACCGTCAATGATGGCCAGCGCGTTAACGCCCTATTCGACAAACTTGGTAAGCAGGTCGTTGTCCATTCAATTCGCGATCTAAAGATTAATTCAATCGCCACCAGCTCCACCACAACGGAAACTGCTTTACTCTCTCCAGTCGCCTCCACGTTCCTCGATCTTTATGGCTTCATTGCCACCAACACATCAAGCCAGGCAGTCAATATCTCAGTCAAGGACAGCAGCGGCGGCACAACTCAATTCAATATTGCCGTGCCCAGCGGAGATACCCGTGGTTTTATGTTAAATGAAAGCGCTGCGATTGTGCAGGGGACCGTCAACAAGGCGTGGACAACGACGCTGAGCACGGCTCTTGCCAGCGGCTCCATTAGCATTACTGGCCTTGCTGTAAAGAACGTCTAACATAATGATGATGGGTTTGCTCGGTAGCGGAGCTGGCGGTGGTGTTATATCTGGCGGTGGTGGTGGCTTTACGCCAGGCGGCTTGGGCGCAAACCTGATTGCCTGGTATCAGGCCGCAGTTAGCGGAAGCAATACGACTGTCATAAATACCGGTTCAACTCCCGCAACTGATACGCAAACAGTTGTTCAGTGGAAGGATTCAACCTCCAATAATCAGCACATCGGAGCATCCGCGAATAAGCCGGTTTGGAACTCGACTGCGTTTAACGGCGGCCCATGTGTTACGTTTTCTGCGGCGGGCCCCACCTGGTTGGTCGGCCCGTCTGCTCCCCCGAGCGGACTAACTGCATTCTCAGTATTTCTCTACGGCAACTTCACAAATTCAACAGCGAGCTATGGGCGAATTTTCACGACCCAGGTTGCGGGATCGGCGGATGCCGCTACGCCAACACAAAATTACATTCCGATTATTCGGCAGGGCAGCGGGAGTTTTGTAGAGGCGTACCAGGGCGGTGACGTTGCTGCTAAGGCCATGACATACGCGTCTACGTCACATCATGTGATCGGATCATGCTGGTCTGGCTCAAGCATTGCGACGTTTGTCGATGGCGCATCCGCGAGCGCAGCATCAAGCTTCACAATGGGCACAATTTCATGGGCATTGGGCGCTGGCGTAGACTCATCTTTGGGAATTGATACCTCAAGCCCATTTGATGGTCAGATAGTAGAAGTCATTATTGCGAACATTGATCTTAGTTCGCAGGCAGCGGCAATCGGAACCTACTTTACTACCCGATGGTGTTCTTAGTGTGGGACTACTTAGAGTGCGCTGCCATAAAAACGATTTGCGGCTTCCAGCCCAGGCCAATACCGCTGGATTTAGAAATATCGTTCTTGACGCCAGTTTTAATGATCTCAGCCGGGTCGATGTCGCCGATACTGGCGGGTCAAACTTTGATATGTGGGTCAGAACTCTCTGGCCCGCAGTCAGCACGCCAAGCACTGACGGCCTAAATTATTGGGCGCAAATTACTTCGCCCGCGTCCGGTACCTATAGTTCAGTCACCGATGCCGGCTCGCAAAACACAAAAGTTCTTCAGCAGACGGGCGGAATTAATGCAATCCCGCCCGCATCTGGCGGCTCAGATATCGTTCTAGCTTCGGCAATTTATGATTCCGGTTCTTCTGGATACATCGGCAAGGTGTTCAACGGCGGGTATTTTGAGTGCCGCATGGCCGCAGAAATAGATACAACGTCAAATGCGGCCTATGCGTTCTGGATGCTTCCGCTGGAATTTCTCAACAGTGTTGTTGGTGGATCGAACTCGGTCAACAACGTTGAGGTTGATATTATGGAGACCGGAGACACCAACTCCGCCCACGCCACGACGATTACCTGGTTTCCATACAACACAAATACCAATCAGGGCGCGCAGAACGACTTAACGCTCACAATGTCCAACGGCGTGTTTCACACGTTCGGCTGTCTCTGGAAAACCAAGGCGCAAAACGGCGGAGTAGGTTCGCTTGAGTTCTATGTTGATAACGTTTTGCAGCCATCCTGTACCCAAACTTATACGAGCGGTGCCTTAGCTGCCATGGATACGCACCATTACGTTCTGTTTGTCAGCGCGATTGCCGGCCACTTTGTCCACGTTGATTGGGTGAGGGCGTGGCAATGAATTTAAGACGGCTTGCATTAAGCTGTTTGCTGGTTGTATTTGCGGTTACCTTTTCATGGCAGTCCTCCGATGGGGCGGGTCGCGGTAAGAGTTTCAGGGGCGGAGTTTGTACCAAGGATTTTGCCATAGAGTATTGCTATATCCCCAGCAACTTCACGGTTGACTCGACAATGTTCCAGCAATTCGCTGCTGGGGCTTACGAC
>CAYLML010000093.1:0-4009 GCA_964384985.1 uncultured Candidatus Saccharibacteria bacterium
ATCATTATCGTAGGTGTACAAAGGCTTGCCGCTAGGGTCAGCCAAATACTGGCCAAGCTTTGAATCCGTCTTGGTAATTACTACGGCGTTATTAACTGCCGGCGCGGTTTTTTGGCCGTTCGCGGTCGTCGTATTCGAAGAACTTTGCTTATCGGATTTATGGAAGATCATATAGGCACCGGCAGCCACTACGATCACTACGATGATTGCTATAACGACGGAACTACTTTTTTTCATGTGGCTTCCTATCCATTTACATTAGTTATGATTCTAATTATACAATGTATAGCAAGCACACTGGCGACATCTTGCCGTGAAGTTTTTCGTGCAGGGCTAGAATAAGCGTAGCTTGCTTTTGGCTGACAGAGATATTACTCTTTACCAATGGAACCGTCATTTCTGGGCAAGGTTTCATTATCTGCCCCGCAAAAACCTTCGGCACCTATGCCTCCACGACAGAAAAAAGGTCGCTTTCCATTAGCGGTCACTGCTGTAGTAATTATTCTATTAATCATTGGCGGCTTGCTGTTACTGGTCCACCGCCATAACCCCAAGACAGCTACTGCAAGCACCACCCCATCGCTAACCCTTTACTATAGCGACGGCAAAACTGTCTTATGGCACCGCGGCGCTGAAGACTCGCCAAAAACCCAGGCACCATATTTCGTTGCCCTGGTTGAAGGCTCATTAAAACAAAAGTACGGACAAGACTATTTAGATAAAGGCGCTTGGAGTGTCACAACAACGCTTGATTCCGATCTGCAACCGACCGCTGAAAAGCTGGTTGCCGATAACGCCACGACTATGCAGACTACGACCGGCGGCGTGGCGGATGAGGCCGCGCTCGTATTACAAGACGTGAAAACGGGGCAGATAAAAGCACTGGTCGGCGGCGTAAACTCAGGTGATACCGAGGAAGGGCATGTCAATTATGCGAACACTATCCTTCCGGGCGGGACGAGCATGCTCCCGTTCGACTATGCTGCCTTAATAGACGAAACAACGACTGCAGGTGCCGGTTCGCCGATAGACGACACACAAGGACCGCTTCCAGGCTACGCCTGTACTAATACAAGTTTGCCATCGCCACCAAGTGGAGAGGGTAACTGCGCCTTTGACGCCGACTTCAAGTATCCCGGCACGCTATCGGTTCGTTACGCGCTCGGAGGTAATCGTAAGGTTCCGGCTATCAAAGCCATGTTAGGCGCGGTGCCTGGCGATACTAACCGGCTTCAAATCGCGTCTATCGACAAGACTATCCAGCTAGTCGACGATATGAGCGCCGACAAAGCCTACAAGTGTTATTCCGATGCAGCCCTGACTAAAACAACCCAGTGTTACACGGCGTCAGCCATAGGTGATAGCGCCTATATAACACTGCTCAACGAACTGCACGGCCTCGCGACCATCGCCAACAATGGCAAGAAAATGCCGCAGACAACTATCATATCCGTACGTTTAAACGGCAAAAAACAAGCTATACCTGGCCAGTCGGGCAGCCGGCAAGTCATCAAGCCCGATACCGCCTATATCTTAAACAATATTTTATCCGACCCTAATGCAAGTTATCTGCCGGGCAGCTGCGACACATCCGTCTGCGCGTCATTCGCATCCGGAGGCTACAAATTCCAGCGTTACCAAGGTTGGGATTTCGCGGTTGATCCGGGAGCCACGACTGATGGCTATGGCGCTACGATGGCCAGCTGGTCAACGCAGTACGCGGCTATTTCATGGGTCGGCAACAGCTCGCAGAATAAAGCACTCCCTGTTGTCGGCGAACTCCTTACCGAACCGCTCACGAGAGGTATGATGGAAGCAGCGCATGCCGGTAAATCACCGGCGAACTGGCAGCAGCCCGGCGATATACAAACGCTTCCGGCTTTCGTGGTAAGCAACCGCATTCATTACGGCGATGTGGAACCGAGTCCCGCCATGGACATATATCCGGCTTGGTATAAACAGCACTAGCCGGAGCCATGATAAAATACTACTGATGTCGGCTAACCCTATACGACAAATCTTTACAGCCAAGAAACCCTTCGTTTTCTTTCATACACACGTCATAGACCGCCAAATTCTGGATGCCGCATTAGCCGCCCGCAAGAGCTTGGAAATTGACTTATCCATCACGGATGAAGGGGAAATCTACGTCGGACACCCCTTGTCCCATTACAAGTCTGCCGGTTTGCCGCCGCCCGATAATTTGCCTCTTGAGGTTATCTTACGCGAGATGAAAGCTGCCGGTCTGTTCCTGGTACTGGACTGCAAAGACGTTCGGGTTCTGCCCAAAGCCCGGGAAATAATCAAGGATTACGGACCGGAAAACTCGCTGTACCACTCCTGGAGCGACGCCTTGACACTCAATCCGTACCTAGAGAAGTGGGATACTATCCAGCCAAACTGGGCCGGAGAGGAATTGTCGCACGCCGAAATACTCAAGCTCAGGCAGGCAACGGACGTACCGATGACGCTAAGCTGCCACCGTGGACTCACAAGCGAGCGGCTACAGGCCGACGGAGATGCCATCGCGAACCGTATCGCGGAGATCCTGGACGGCAACGCCGAAGGGGTCAGCTTCACGATGCCGCAAGGCCAGCTCGCTCCCGTGGCAGTCATGCAGAGATTGCTCGAACACAAGATCCTGACGAACTTTTCCATAGACATAGTTCCGCCTGAAGCCCGCCCGCCAATCTATCTGGGGTATAGCGACCATCTGGAGCTAGCCTCTGATCCGGCGGATTTTTGCTAGGGATACAAGATTTGCTAAATCATTAGTTTTGTGGTATTCTACATATCATGTCCAGTATTAGCGCTGAGCAGCGCATCCATATTCTTGGTCAAAGCGTAGATGCCAGCCTCTCTCCTACGGTCTCAATCCCTAGCGGCTTTCTGGCAACGGAGCACTGGGTTGATTTAGTGGACGCTACGGAAAACAACGGCCGCGTACATGGCTACGTGGTGGGAATCGATAAGGAAGATGGCGTTCCGGTCCTAAGCGCCAGGCAGCAGGCCGAAGCCGGCATAGTCGATGAAGATGGCAAGGAAGTTGAACCGGCTTCCCTGAGGGTGCCCCGGTTCCCGTTCGGGCTGCTGCGATCAAGACAGATTAAGAAGGCGGCTCTCGTTTATACCCACCGCGTGCCGAATTCTGAAGATTATCCGCCGACAACGACTTTCTCAGATGAAGACATAAGCCAGTTTTTCGGATCGGATTATGCGGCGATGCTTATGCTGGATAAAGGCGGCGCGCACCTTATAGCTAAAAAAGAGCGGTTTGCCCGGGACGCGTGGGGCATGCCTCACCCTAAGCTGGTCGAGACTACCGCGGATGACGTTCTTGAAGGTTCTCGCAGTATGAGGGATGTCCTAAACAGAGTCGCGTACCAGCTCTCGGTACATGGGGTAGGCTATTACTACACGCCAGATTTATTACAGCCAAACGACTCGGTTGAGTTTCAAAACCTCAGGCACGCAGAAGCGATACTCAAGCCTTCGGACTCATAAACTTGCTTGGTCCGGGCCGCGAAATCATCCGCCTATTTTTAGCCTTTAGGCGTTGAACGCCGATAGGGCCTGACTTTTGTGCCGCTCTTCGTTCTGTAGCCCTTTACCGGCACAATTTTCTTGTGCTGCTTGCCACGAATTGAGCGTTTCGTCTCCGCCATGCTGCACCTGCTTTCCATAATGATTATAGCCTTCAGCTAAGGCGCAAGTAAGTAATCTTGATCTGTTAAGGCCGTGATACTAATCATTGCTAATTATTTATATTAAGCCCATGCTGGGCAAGTACAAGTAAAAAAGGAAAAATTATGAAAATGAATCCTGTAGACTACCTGGCCTGGATACTTATAGTCGTGGGCGGCCTCAATTGGGGCCTGGTCGGCGCATTTAAATATAACCTTGTAGACAAAATATTCGGTGTTGAGTCGGGAATATCAAGAGTCGTGTACGTGCTGGTCGGCCTGGCAGCCGTCTACTCGGTAGTAGCCGTGGCATTCAAAATGGGTCA
>CAYLML010000094.1:0-3949 GCA_964384985.1 uncultured Candidatus Saccharibacteria bacterium
TCTGAATAACGGCGGTAGGCACCGGGAGCGATCGCCAGTAATTCCGTTAGAATATCAAAACCGGATTCTGACGCTCCGCGTATATCGCTATGGGCATCGTTGCCAGATCCCCTGCTGAAGCCATAGCCGGCTAAAATGGTGCTCCGTGCATAATTACGAAGTTTTTGGTACCGGTGGTGCTTATCATCCGTTGCTTTGATCCGGCCGCTTAATACTTCCGGATCAAGCCTGACAGCTGTTTTTGCCGCGTGGTTGCAGGCGACTAAAACCTGCCGCCTTGTCCCTAGCATATCTGAAACTGCCTCGCTCATTTATGTAATTATAGAATATAGCTATCTATTTTGCAATTATTCAACGAAAGTGAAGGTGCCAGCCTGCACGCAGTTTACCGTAAAGTGTCCGAACTGTATGCGGTGAAGCTTGCGCACATCATAGCCTAACGCCGCAAACGTGCGGCGGATCTGGCGGTTGCGGCCTTCATGCATGGTGACCGTGAAACGTTTGCCACTGCTGTTTTTGACCTGTAATTTGCTCGGCCCGTCCTCAAGTTTCACGCCCTGTTCCACACGGGCTGCGTCCTCCGGCGTGAGCGGCCTGTCCAGGGCGACTTCGTAGATTTTTTCTTTGGCATGGCGGGGATGGGTCAGCTCGTTGGCCAGGTCGCCGTCATCGGTCAGCAGCAACAGGCCGGAAGAATCCTTGTCTAGGCGGCCGACTGGTTTGAGGCGGTGCAGTTCCGGCGGCAGCAGCTCATATATTGTACGGCTGCCCTGCCCGGCCCGCGAACACACATATCCCACGGGCTTATTAAGTATTATGGTCAGCGTTTCGGTCGGTAGTACCAGAGTTGTGCCGTCGAGCTGCACGGTGTCGGATCCGGTAACGGCCCTGCCGGTTTGCGCCGACTTCCCGTTGATTGTCACCCTGCCCTCGCTCACGGCATAGTCCGCGGCGCGGCGGCTGAGGCCGGTGGCCCGGGCGATGAATTGGTTGAGGCGCATATAACTATTATAAAGCTATGCTGCCGGGATCCGCTTCCGGTTCCGGCGCCGTGCCGGAGGCTGCCGTGCTTGGCGAGGCCATCGGTGCGCCTGCGGGCTTGTCTTCGTCTTCACCGGTGCTGCCAGCTGCGCCACCGGTTATCGTAGCGCCTGGAGTGGTCTGGGCTTCTTTGGCTTCTTCCTCCGCGAGCAATTCATTAATGTCCTTTTTGTCAGGGGTGTCGAGGGGTTGTATAACCTTTTTATGGCTGATCGATACGTTGTCATTTTCGGGAGTATCATCATCCGTTTTTGCGTCATCAGAGTCAGATGGCTTGGCAGTAGGTACGGTTATAACCGGTGCTGCATTAACCGGCTCTTCATCTTCACTCGTGCTGACTACGGGTATGGCTGTAGGCTTGCTTGGCGGCGGAGTCGGCGTGTCGACGGCAGCATCCGTGGTGTCGTTCGTGCTGGCGACCAAGTCGTCGACAGCATCGGCCATCAATTTATCGTCACTAGCTGATGATGCGTTCTCTGACGCGGGTTCCGATGCTTTAGCACCGGCGTCATCAGGCTTAGCTTCCGTCGGACTTCTTGGCGCTGAGCTCGGGGTAGTCGGTTCCGTAGAGGCGCCGGCTACAAAGTCTTCGATCTTGGCCTCGACATCGGCTTCTTCCTGTTTCGTGGATTCTGCCGCGCCATCACTCTTGGTTTTGGCGGCGCCCTCATCGATGTCAGGCTTGGCGTCGGCGGGGGGCACAGTATCGACAGGCGGTTCTTCGGCGGGCGGCGTTGTTTCAGGCGCTGGTGCCGGCTCTGACGGTGGAGCGGGAGCCGGAGCAACGAGATCAGGTGGCGGAGCTGCCAAGTCGGCTGCCGGCTCCGGTGCCGGTGCGGGGGTGGGAGCGGTGGGTTCGGGAGCTGGTGCCGGCGGCGTTGTTTCAGGCGCTGGCGGTGCCGGTTCGGGCGCGACAGGCGCCGCGGTGGTATTATCGGTTGCCGGCGTAGCCGCAGCGTCTGCAGACTCGGACTGGTCGCCTAAGAGCTCATGGGTTGCCTTAACGATATCCTCCAGTGTTACCTGCGATTTTACGAGGTAGCGGTCGGCACCGAGCTTATCTGCCCGCTGCTGGTCGTCGCTTTGGCCGAGGGCGGTAAGCATGATAATCTTGACGCCTTGCAGTTCTGTGGTATTGCGCAGGATGTCTAACATCTCAAATCCGCTGATTTTAGGCATCATGACATCGGATATGATCAAATCGGGCTTTTCTGCCTTGGCTACTACCAGGGCCTCTTCACCGTCCTTCGCGGACACGATAGTGTAGCCCTCGGCTTGCAGGCGGGCTTCATAGATCTCACGCAGGTTGTTATCGTCTTCGACTAGCAGTAGTTTTGCCATAGGATTGGTGCCCCTGTACTGTTTCGCTTATGGTTTACTGTCAAATTCATTGTATCACGAGTTTTTCAGGAATTAACAGGTTTCATGTCTCCTTAGCGGACTCGACAGCCTGCAGCTCGGCTGCCTTCTGAGTATTCAGGCGCGGCAGGTTGATGTAGAAGCTGCTCCCCTTGCCCACCTCGCTTTCAGCCCAGATCCGGCCGCCATAGAGTTCGATAATCTTGCGGCAAATAAAGAGCCCTAAACCGGTGCCGCCGATAGTGCGCGTAGCAGAGTTATCCACACGGTAAAACTTCTGGAAGAGGTGCGGCAGGTCATCGGCCGGAATGCCCGGTCCGGTATCCTTGACGTAGCATTGCGCCACTTGATCGTTACCTGTCAGGCCGAGGGAAATTTTGCCTTCGGGAGTGTATTTCACGGCATTGTCGAACAGATTGGTAATGACTTCCCTGAGCCGGTCGGCATCGACGTACACATAGTAGAGCGGGCGGATCGTACGTTCCGCGCCGACGCCCTTGGTAGCGTTGATAACACCGCTGGTACTGCTGGTGACAAACTCCACGAACAGACCCTTTTTCTCGGCGACCAGCCGCAAGTCGCCGGTCAGGTGCTCGAGGAATTCGCCCAGTTCTACGACCGTAGGATGGCTGGTAAGCCGCCCATCTTCGGCTTTGGCGCTGGTCAAAAGATCCTGAAAGAGTTTGCCGAGATGCTGGGTGGAGGTGTGGGCCTTTTCCAGGTAGCCCATGGCCCGCCCGTCAACGGTTGCCACCTTTTCGTTCAGGGCCAGTGCCAGATAGCCTTCGATAGCGGCGACAGGGGTACGCATCTCGTGGCTGGCAGTGCTGATAAAGTCGCCGCGCTGTTGCTGCTCGGCACGCTCCTGGGTGACATCCCGGAATATTGCGACCGCGGCCGTCACCGCCTTGTTGCTGTCCAAGAGCGGCGAAATGTTGAGACTGATGGCTATTTGCCGCTTATCGCGGCCCAGAAGGAAAACGTCCTTGCCGCGTACGCTTTGGCCGGCTTCGAAAACCTGTCGGAATGGATTGTCGGCGTCCGGAAGCGATTCGCCCTTGTCGTTAACCAGCTGGACAACCGATGCCACGTCGATGCCGGTAGCTTCGTCGGGAGGCCAGCCGCACATCTTGCCGGCGCCGGGGTTGATCATCTGGATAACGTGCTGGCTGTCCACCAGCACGACGCCATCGTCGATGCCATCGAGTATAACCTTAAATCTTCGCGTATCGTCGCGCAGGTTCGCGGGCAATTTAGCCTGGTCATTATCGCCGCTGCCCTTGATGCGGTCAAACAAACTCATACCTGCCCCGACCTCGTCAGGCCCACACTAACGAAAATCAACGGCATTGTACTCATTTATAGCTACTCTTCTATCCTTAAAGTGTAGCAAACCTTTGCCATTTACGCTTATGCCTTTTTCGCTGACTGCTCGCAGTTGCGCTCCGGCTGGACGCCCCATAACAGATGTGATAAGATACGGCAACGCCAATTTGGCCCCTTCGTCTAGTGGTCCAGGATATCTGGTTCTCATCCAGAAGATCGCGGG
>CAYLML010000095.1:0-3931 GCA_964384985.1 uncultured Candidatus Saccharibacteria bacterium
AAGGACTATGAAATTTGGGCTCACTTTAATCCTCATGTGGCGCCTTATTTATTTGAAGATCTAACAGCTCGTATAATCGGCATACGGGCGACAAAAGTAGAGGAACTGGTAAGCAGGGTCACTGACAAAGAATTTAAAATTAAAGGGTTGAACACTGGTGGGCTCGCAATTTTAGGGCTGCTAAGAGACGAGCTCGCTACTTATCCCGAGTTGGCACAATAGTTCCAGACCTTCTCCGCCACGACCCGCCAATTGACAATTTGTCTATCTTATGCTAATATGATTGCAAGTCAGGAAAAATAAAAAGTATGTCGCACGAACTTATCAGCCAGCTCCAGGCATCCTATGAATTCCCCGAGCAATATCCTCCCGCTCCTGCCGATCAGGTAGAAGCCGAAACAGTTTTGCGCCAGTCTATCGAGGCCCAGTTCCCGGATAGCGTGTCGGTGCTGGACCGGACTGTCCATACCCTGGACTGGTACGTCGGCCACAAGGAGAGTTTCGGCTCCGGCGGCTTAGACACTGGTGCAGGCATAGCCGATGAGGTCGGGCTTGAAGACGAAATGCCGATCGAAACCGTTGCTGTCGTAGGCGGTATTTATGGACTCACGGGGGCCAGCATAGTAAGGGTTGACCGCAAGAATAACGGTAACCTGACCGAGGTGATCCGTAAGGGTACCTACAAGGGCGAGGATGTATACTTCGGCGAATATTACACCTCTACCGACGACAAACCAAAGTTCAGCTGGGCATTGCATGGCAAAAAAGTTGCGCAAGACATCCTTAATAGACCGGATGAAGGGCAGCGCGCGGAATTTGAACAAATAGCGGGCCAGCCATTTCCTCCCGAGCAGCTCCCGCCAGTCAATATCACTAAAGATAATTACGTAGAACGGGCAAATGAAATCGCGGGCAAAAAGGCTGCTGAACAAGCCAATCATGACCAGGCTGCCGCGGACCAACAGCATCATGAACGACGGCTGAGCATGCAAAGCGCTAAGAAAGTAGCACAAGTTCTCGCCGAGGAAGAAAATTTACTGGGTCATGATGACGATTCTGGAAAAGGATTAAGTCGTGAACTTATGGCTGAAAACATTGCTTTGAGAAACCAACAGTACGCGGCAGACCAGGCGATAATTCGCAACGATAATCGTATGGAAACCACTAAGTATAAACCGGGTCGCTCAGCAACCATACAATTTACATACGACGCAGAGGGTGTAATCCGCCGTGCAGCTAAAGTTCACCACCAGCGTAAATTGAACAGAGTCAATAAGCGTGCCAAAGCGCATTATGAAGCCAATGAGACTCAGTATATGGAACAAGCAGTTAAGGATGCGCCCGTGGAAATTAAAGGTTGGGATAGCCCAAAATAGTTCCGGATAGCTTCCGCTACGATTCACAGGTACATTGACGACTCATCGAGATTATGACATCCTGCTAAGTATGAAAACTATTGATAAGGAAGCCACTGAAATCTACAGCCAACGTAAAAGTATTCTCGCCCGCAAACAAGAGCTTGCTCATAAAATCTTTGAAGTGGCTCTCAGTCGCCGCGGCCAACGCCGTACTCAAGATGCTAACGATATCGAAGCAAGATCTGGTCCTCTTAGCGAAGCTAGAAAAAATATATTAACTCTCGGTCGTCGACTTGGCTCCGAGATCAATCAAGTGACAGCAGACTATAGCGTAGCCGCCAAGTTATCATCAGAGCACTATGCATCGCATGCCGATGCATACCACCAAATGGCTATAGGCGAGGCGGAAGCAGACGGTGTGCAAGTTGACTTCGATGGTGACATTGCTGTGAAGGTTAACGAGAGTTTAGCTCAATAAAATAATTCCAAACTTGCTTCGCCATGGTCCGCCACGATGCTTATGCTTGCAAAACAATCTTAATACGGCTATATATACAGATTGAAAGTATTTACGGAGGCTATATTGAAACTGACACAACTGAAGAAAGCAGGTGAGGCGTCAGAAGCTCTAGCAAGAGTGAGCGAAGAGCTTCGTCGGTCACACGATGCGAAGGCAGGAGAACTGGAACGTAGCGTAAGACCTTTGGATATGCCGGAAGCCGCGGAAGTCCTGATAGAAAAAAGAGATACTGCATACGCCAGAATGCACGGTTTGTTGCATGCTCTATGGACCGCGCCGGTAAGCGGCACGCTTCGGCCCCATACTAGCGACGGCGGCAATACTTTAGAGAGGCATTTAGAGCTTTTTAGATATCCTGTGTTGACCCTTATTACGGATAGCCGCAGTGAAGGCGACCCAGAAGCTGAGCATAATTACGGCTTGGTCTATCCGTTTGATGTGGCTTCAGTACGACATTTGCAAGGGCTTGGAAGTGAAGGGCTTGTATACAGCGAATCGGCAATAGAACTGCGCATAGCGAATAAAATCGGCGATCCCAGAGCCAAGAGCAACCTTACTGATGCTACTGCCGACTTTCTGGGAAATGTCGATACTCTCGAACGCGTCTGCAAAGAGGCGGGCATAGAAGCGCCCGCACCGATTTATCCGGTGCCTAAAAACGCATAATTATGAGAACTTTTGATCAGCTGCAGGCGCTCTTAGAGGTTGACCAATCGGCGCGGTTATCCGAGCACGCGGCAGGTTTACTGTGCGATCAGGCAACTAGGAACGGGCTGAGTTTTTCGCAGGGCTTCGACGGCAACTACTCTGTTGCCGTAGCGCCTCTTGCCCCTGCCCCTGAAAGCGATCCTTTACCTGACTGGTACGCGCCGGCAGTGACCCGCAGCGTACCCAAAGAAACTCCGCCGCATAACCCAAAGTATGTCGGTGTCTTGAAAGAAGGGGGAGTAGAGCTTTTATATGTGGGCGAGGAGCAAATAAAGGCCGTGGTACGGACGCCGGCTTATTCACATTTGAGTATTCAAGGCCTTAGAACCAGCTTTAACCGGGTTCTGGATTGGTGTCCGGCTGATTTTACTGTCGGGGAAACTGATCGCGGGTTTCCTTATAACAGCCGTGGGCCGAAGGGACTGAAGCTGAGTGCTTTGCCGATTGCCGCCCGGGCAGTCAGTAAAGATAAGGGGATGGTTCTAAATAACGTGAAGTACCGCCCAGTTTACCCATCACTTGAGGTTGCAAAAGAGAAGTTTTTAGACTTCTGCGAGGCTGTACTGACCCCACCAGAAGAATGACAACTCATTAGTTGTCATTATCAGGGTTTTGCTATGGGCAGTCCCTGAAGTTCACTTTCGGGAGTGAATCCGGTATTTACTACAGGTACCCAGGCATATGCGCCATCGTGGCCGACAACCCGTTCCCAGACAGAAGACCAGATTCCATGCGCGTCATCCCTTCGCTGACCGTCCGGCGTGTAGCCGACAACTTTTAATACGGTACCGTCCGGCACTTTTGCTACAGGCTGGCTGTCCTGGCTGGAGCCAAGGTAAAGGCCGGTAGGATGGTCGGTATCGGGATTTGGGGTCGGGTCGATGGGGAGATTGAAACGGCCATCCACCACCGTGAGTAAAAAGGGCTGCGTACGGTTGGCGTGATGGTCGGCCACCAGCGGTTCGGGTGACTTCGGGGTCCACTTGCCGAATGTTCCATCGGATAGATGAACGTGTCCCCAGGCAAAATCAGATGCCGGAAGAAGTCTGCCGCTTTGTTTGGCGGGCGGAGCGGCAGGTACACCGCTGGATGACTCCCCGCTGCTGGATCCTTGGCTTCCGCCGCAGCCGGCCAAAGCAGCCGCCGGAGCGGCAACAGCTACTGTCAGAACTGTACTGCCCCATTTCCGTGCAAATTGTAAGGCGCGCTTATGCGTAGGTAGTGTGTTCTGACTAGAATTGTACTTCCTGGCTGCCTTTTCGTGCATACCCTAATCATAAGGAGAGTCCGGCTAGTCGGCTATACGTTATTTTACAGGCTCGCAGTGCCATAAATTGACAAAAAA
>CAYLML010000096.1:0-3873 GCA_964384985.1 uncultured Candidatus Saccharibacteria bacterium
TGCTGCTTATCCGTAACCTGTCAGCAAAGAAGTTACCCCTGACTAAGTATGCGGTCGCCGCGTATTGCGTTTTAATACTGCTGGTCGAGCTGGTGGTAAGTCTCCACGCGCATAAGCATTTCGGCATATTCGTGGGAGAGAAAAAAGCCATCCTCTTATCAATACCCCTGCCGATTATCACGTATCTGCTGCTGACAAAACGCTTCGCCTGGGCGGTCGCGGGCTATCTGGTTTTCTCCGTCTACACTGCTGCTGCCGTTAATCCGCTGTACAAAGGGCTGGGCGCACTCACCTCCAACCCACTCAGCGTGGCCGTGAGGCAGCTGGGGGTGCATTCGGACAAGAGGTGGGTTACTGATGGCGGCTATCTGGAAAATATCGCTTCGGACAACGGAGAACGTTCGCTATCGGGCGTCTATAATTACCCTCAGCCCGCCCTGTGGGATACCATCCCTCATACCAGCAGCTACGTCTACAACCGCTATGCGCATGTCGGCATCCAGGTATCCGACGATCCTCAGATGCCGACGACCATGAAACTGATCGGCTCGGACAGTTTCGTGGTCAGGACCAATAGCTGCAGCGCCTATTTGCGTCAGATGGATGTCGGGTTTCTGCTTACGACGAACATCCTGAAAAGCCCGTGCCTCAAGCTGCAAAAGACCGTATCATTCCCGCTGAGCACGGTATATATTTACAGCGTGCAGCAGCCTTAGTAGCCTTTTTTCATCAGCTGCCAAAGATATTTTCCATCGGCCTGGCGATATTTGGCGAGCTTGTGCCTTTTCCATAAAAATACCGGGACATAGGGCAGGCAAAATAGCCGGCCTTTATAGATTTTCCACGAGGCGGCATTTTTGCCCTGGCGCCTGAGATGGCGAAAGGTGTTATAGTCGGATCGCGGCATGTGCCATACAAGCCTGAGGGCCGTACTAAGCGGGAAATTCTTAATTACCATACCCAGGTTGTTTCGGAAGGTCAGGTAAAGCGAAAATCCGGGATTTTTGCCTGAGCTTGCCGAACCCATATGATAAGCCCTGGCGCCAGGTACCAAGTAGTTGTCCCAGCCCATGACCGTAGCCCTCGCCGCCAGGTCGACGTCTTCCAGGTACATGAACATCGTCTCGTCAAATACCTCCTTGCCGAAAGGCTGGGCCTGCAGGAAGGCTCTCGTTATAACGGCGGCGGCGGCATTCACGCCGAAAACTTTTTTAGGACCGTGCTCTTTAAAGTAAGCGTCGCGCCAGCTGCCTTGGGTCGCCTGACTGTTCCTGGAGACATAGATATGCGTGGAATCAATTATGTCATGGTTGTAGTAGTCGAGCGTCGTGCCTTGCAAGCAGGCAGCCCGTGGCTTGCCCGCGCAGAAACCAACTATGCGCTCAAGCCAATCGGGTTCCAGCCTGGCGTCGGTATTTAAAAGCGCGACATAGCCAACACTGGTATCTTCCAGGGCTTTTTCTATGCCGATGTTATTGCCTTTGGCAAAGCCTAGGTTCTTTCCAGCCTCAATGATCTCCGCGGCGGGCATAAGCGAACGGGCTAATTCTACCGAATTATCCGCGGAGCCGTTATCGACGATGATAGTCTTGTGGTCTTTGTAAGTCTGGATATCAATGGAGTTCAGGCAATCCTTCAGCAGCTCGGCATTGTTCCAGCAAACTATGACGAAAGCCGCTTTTTTAGTCATCGGTTTCCTCCGGATCCGGCATGTTTATGGTCTTTGGCAGATTGAAATCTTCTTTTGTCACGGATAAGGCGGGACTAAAATATCCCGCTTCATGCGTGCCCGGCGCCAGTTCTCCCCTATAGGTAAAGGTTACGAACGGCCATAGCACTATCTGTAATCCGCGCGATGCGAGATAGGCGCACATGTCTTGCGCGTTTATCTCCGTACCGGATGCCGTTTTCAGATAGTCTTTGAACACCTTGGTCCTGACAGCAAAGCAGCGGCCGCTCACAGAGTCGAGGTTCCGTACCCAATTGACATTCCCGATGTAGGTGTGGGTGTCTTTGGGCAAGCCTCGGAACAAGGATTTCGTCCGGCCGTCCTGCAAGACCTGCCCCGCATCGACTACCGTCTTATTATCGGCCGCGGTGATAAGCGGCACCGCCAAGCCTATATCACTGACTTGCGCCACGACGGAAGATAGATCCTCCAGCCAGGTTTCGGTTCCCGGCACCAGCGCCGCACCTATGATGATCAGCGTCTCGGCGCTTGTCCGTTCCAGGGCTTTTTCTATGAATTTCCGATTGGTTTTGGCCGCAATATAGTTGATAACGGCATTATCGGGAATCGCGTACGTGGTTTTTTCGACCAGCTCTTCAGCGTAGATATCTGCGGCAAGGTCAGTGCGCCGCAGCTTCGTCACGATAGTTTCCACCAGCACTTTATACTGGCTTCTTATCGGACTGGGCATAATTATGACCGCTACCGAGCCCTTGGCCGCGGGAGCATACCGTATCTTATAAAAACCCGGCTGCTTGGCGATCGGGGCTATGGTGCCTGCCTGACGGTTGCGCTCCAGATGCTCTTCCAGCGCCCGGACACCGGCATCAAGGATATTCTTCTTGGATGAAAAATCGTTTGCGGTTGAGGTCTCGGAAGTTCGCCAATGATAGAGCACTTTAGGTACGTGGATTATCGCCGGGCGCTCGTCGGCCAGGCGTAGAAATAAGTCATAATCCTGGGCGCCATCGAAACCGTGGCGGTAGCCGCCGATTTTTTCAATCAGGTCCTTTTTGATGACTGTGAAGTGATTCAAATAGTTAAGTTCCCGGAGCAGCTGCGGCGACCAGTCGGGCTTCAAGTGCGGATCGAAACGTTCCTCACCATTAGCCGTTATCTTATCCTCATCGCTGTAAATGAGCCCGGCGTTCCGCTCGTTTTGTATGGCGAGCACCGTTTCATACAGCGCCGCGGGAGCCAGTAAATCGTCATGGTCGAGCAGGGCGATATAATCACCGGAGGCTTTTTCGATTCCGGCATTGGTATTGCCTGCAATGCCTTTGTTTGTCTGTAAATTAACGACTCGTATCCTTTCGTCGGCACTTTTAAGGTTCTCGGCCTGCCGACGGCACTCCGGCTTTGTCGATGCGTTTACCAGGATGAGCTCCCAATTATCATAGGTCTGGTTAACCACGGAATAGGCCATCGGTAAAAGGTGTTGGGCTGGGGGGTTAAACACGGGCACGACCACACTTATCTTCGGCTTGTAATCCAGCTCGATCGGGTCCGACCAGGTATACGGTTCGGTGCGCTCGACCCACTCCAGATAACGGTTATCGAGCGACAAGGGAGGGACGATCTCTAACACTTCCGCGATTTTCCTGGCCACCTTGAACCGTCGGGTACCCGGCTTGAAGAAGACTTTTGCGGACTGTTTTAATTTCCGCTTCGCGCTCATTTGTAAAAACTCCTCGCTTTACCAAGCTTTTTTGCTAACTTGAAAGTTTGCGAATTCTTGATGGTATCGATCTCGGCCTCGAGGTTTCGCGTTTGAGCCTCGAGGTTTCTTATATGGACCTGGGTCTGCCTATATTTGCGCTCTACGTCACGGGTCAGTTCATCGCTTATCTGAACATTCGTAAGGGCGGGACTGCCGGTCTTACTACCGGTTTTGACAGACTGCTTTTGTGCGGCGCCGATATACTGATAGACCATGCCGTTGGTCGAACGAAGCTTCTTATAGAAACCTTCGCTGGCAACAAGTCCAAGTTTTTTAAGCTGTTCTTCCACGGCATAATCAGGAAAGTCCTTGATGGCGGGGGTCAGTTTTTTTATTTTGAAACCTGCTTCTGAAAATACGCGCGCAACTTCATCCTTGTCATAAAAATGCAGGTGTGTCTTATCCAATAACCCCGTCTCAGTAT
>CAYLML010000097.1:0-3871 GCA_964384985.1 uncultured Candidatus Saccharibacteria bacterium
GACGAGGAAAAGCGTAATCTGACTTACCGCGGCCAGACTTGGCAGGAACACCTCGAGGCCGAGGGGCTGACCGCCGAAGCCCACCGGGAAAAACAGCGCGAAGGCGCCGAACTTCGCGTCAAGGCCGGCCTGGTACTGGGCGCCATCTCTGATAAGGAAAACATCACCGTGACACCCGAAGAACTCGAAATCCGCATCCAGCTGCTCAAAGGCCAGTACCCCGACCCGGCCATGCAAGCCGAACTCGACAAGCCCGAAGGTCGCCGCGACATCCGGGGCCGTCTGCTCACCGAAAAAACCCTCGACAAACTCCGCGGCTACGCCACAAAAAGCTAAATTAGCACTCTGGCTTGACGAGTGCTAATTTGAGGCGTATACTCTCTGTTATGAGCAATCTCAAAAGTTCCGTTTTGATCCCAACCGTTATTGAAAACGAAGGCCGTTACGAGCGTGCCTATGACATCTACAGCCGCTTACTTAAGGACCGCATTATCTTTCTGGGCAGCGACGTCAACGAAGCCACGGCCAACACCATCGTCGCGCAGCTGCTGTTCCTGCAGTCGCAGGACGCCAAGAAAGACATCTTCTTTTATATAAACAGTCCGGGCGGCAGCGTGTACGATGCCCTGGCTATATACGACACCATGCAGTACGTTACGAACGACGTACAAACCGTCGGCATCGGCGTGCAGGCATCGGCCGCCGCAATCCTTATGAGTTCCGGCGCCAAGGGCAAGCGCTTTATGCTGCCCAACGCTACGGCCATGATCCACCAGCCTTCATCCGGCACCCGCGGCAAAGTCACCGATCAGGAGATCGACCTACGCGAATCATTGCGGGTCAAGAAGCTTATCGAAGACATCATGGCGAAGAACACCGGCAAAACCGCCAAGCAGATCCATGAAGACATGGAGCGCGATTTCTGGATGACCGCCTCCGAGGCCAAAAAGTACGGCTTGGTCGACGACGTTATCACGAGCCCGCCCAAAATCTAGGCAACCCGCACCATAAAACCCTCATGCTTGCAATCCTGCCGCTTGCTGGTATTATCAAGACATATTTAAGGAGTACTAGACAATGTCCGATCTGGAACCGGCTGATGTATTTGAACGATTCGCGGGAGACTTAAAAGTGGCTGCGGACCAAGTAGTGAAGACCGAAGCATTAGAAGCCGAGGCTATAGCCGCCGAATCCAGCGCCGCGACATTTTTGGATGACGCCAAGGCCGCTTCGGGTGCGGCGTTCGCTGAATTGTCAGGCCTGCGTCGTACCGTCATCAGTGCGATTGAAGCTACGAGTGAAGATCCGGAAGACAGGGATGCCCTTGAAACTATCATGCTTGTCCGCGGAGTACCGGCTGATGATATCGAGACATATTTTTCTCACGTTGATCGCTTGGAGACCGAACAACACCCGATTGCCGTCATTACTACCACGGAGGGTTCACTAGGCATGAGAGGCCTCGTACAAGTGGGCTACGGCAGATCGAACTACCATGTCGAGTTAGCTAAGACTTCCCGTATGCCCGACGCGCGCGAAGTTATCATACCAGTTATATCTCCCCGGGGCTTCGGCGTAACCACAGACAGGTCGCCGTCAAGGGGTGCGGATGCTGTCTTCGCTGCCACCCCGGAGGATAAATCGGCTCAGCTGGTCGTCGTCAATCGCGACCATGCGTTTGACAGCGTGCATTTTGCGAGTAGCGCCGAGGAAGTCGACGCCACTGTCGATAGGGTGGTAGGTGCCGACAAAAGGAGCATTGCCGACCATAGCGCGGTGAGGGCTCTCAATATGCCAACGATCGTAGCATATGGTGAGGGTGCCGTGACTCGCGTGGCCGCACAGATCAACGAGCGGAACCCGCGGCTGCGTATAACGAACCACACAGCCTTGAACAATTTCGGGTTTGAAATCGCCGAAACTGATTTTGTTCGTCGTGAGAAAGAACTCTATCGCGGGCTTTTCCGGTTGGCAATCGAGGCTTTGCTCGAGGAGAGGCCGGAAGCCGAATCGGGGGTATCGTTCTGGGCGCCGCTACAAGATAAGGTGAACTTTTATCCTGAGTACGTTCCCGAACTCATTCAGCGGGCCACTCCGGCCACTTATTCTCCCAGCCTTCGCCGGGTAGTTACGGAAGATTTCTCCGACCGGCAAGCAGTAGAACTTGAGTTGAGACAAACCGCTGCCCAGCTGAGAAAGCTGGGCGTTAGTGTCTCTGGAGACAGTGTGAACATAGCGCACTCGGCAGAGGAAGTTCGTCGCAAGGCCGTGGATGCGGCATTGGAGCGCACTCCTGGATATCGACTTCTCGCCCGCCGGCGCATCAAGCAGGCGGCTTGACATAGGCTCTTCGCTGGCTCATAATAGAGAACAAGAAGTAGTGTAAGCGGGCTAGCTATTGCCAAAAAACGTCAGCTTAGGATCTTCGGCCGAACCAAAATAAAACAGATACAGTATCAATAAACTTAGGACTTCAGCTGGGCTTTTATATCTGTACTCAGAATCATATTACGCCAACGATTCCGCCGCGAACCGGTTGTTAGTCTGTAGCTTAAGTAAGGGGAGCATCATTAAGTATGGCGAAAGCACCGACTATTAAGAACAACAAGAAACGAGTATTTTTTACAAGCACTGATGACGCCATCGAGCTGCCGAGCCTGGTCGACCACCAGAACCGGTCATTCCAATGGTTCGTAGAAGAGGGCCTGGGAGAGCTGCTGGCCGAAATCAGTCCGATCGACGATTACACCGGCGGTAAATTATCATTAAAATTCAAAGACTATAAGTTCGGCGACCCGAAGCTCACCGAGGCGACTGCCCGCGAAAACAATGTCAGCTATGAAGCGCCCTTGATGGCCAATGTAGAGCTGACCAACAAAGTCACCGGCGAAATCAAAGAGCAGGAAATTTACCTGGGCGATTTCCCTTGGATGACCAGCCGCGGCACCTTCGTAATCAACGGCGCGGAGCGCGTGGTTGTCAGCCAGCTGATCCGTTCCGCCGGCGTATTCTTTACGGCCGAGCCGCACGGTGCCACCAACGTGTACGGCGCTAAAATCATACCCGGACGCGGCGCTTGGCTTGAGTTTGAGACCGCTGCCAGCGGCGCGCTGTTCGTCAAGATTGACCGCAAGCGCAAAATCGCCGTTACCACGTTGCTGCGGGCCCTCGGTGTCACCGAAGCCCAGATGCGCGAAGCGTTCAAGCATGTCGACACCGGAGCTAAAAGCTACCTTGATTCTACCCTCGAGAAAGACCCGACCAAGACCCAGAATGACGCCTTGATCGAAGTGTACCGCCGACTGCGTCCCGGCGACCTGGCTACCCACGACAACGCCCGCTCGCTGATCGAGAATATGTTCTATAACTACAAGCGTTTTGATTTCTCCCGGGTCGGACGCTACAAGATCAACAAACGCCTGAATCTGGACGTGCCTATAACAGTCGAGAACCGCGTTATGCGCCTGGAAGATATCGAAGCCATAATCGCCGAGCTGATCCGTTTGAACAATACGCAGGAACCGGCAGACGACATCGACAGTCTGGCCAACCGCCGCGTAAAACTGGTCGGCGAGCTCGTCCAGCGCCAGTTCAGGATCGGACTGCTGAGGATGGAGCGCAATACTAAGGACCGGATGTCGATGAGCGAGATCGAAACGGTCACGCCCGGCCAGCTTATTAATGCCCGTCCGGTAGTCGCCGCCGTACGCGAGTTTTTCGCCAGCTCACAGCTCAGCCAGTTTATGGACCAGATCAACCCGCTCAGCGAGCTGGCGCACAAGCGCCGTCTAAGTTCCATGGGTCCCGGCGGCTTGAGCCGCGAACGTGCCGGCTTCGAGGTGCGCGACGCCCATGCCACGCACTACGGCCG
>CAYLML010000098.1:0-3857 GCA_964384985.1 uncultured Candidatus Saccharibacteria bacterium
TACAGACGTTTCGATTTCTGTGACTGCGGGTACTACGATTTCCTGAACTTCTTTGGGCGGTTCGGCCTCGGGAGCTTTCACAAAGGTAAATTCCGGTTTTGTAACCGGCTTGACAGGCGCTTCGACTGAAGGTTCTTCAGGGATTGCCAGCAATTCGGTCTCGTGGACCGACTCAGGTTCTATTTCCGGCGCTGCAGGCTTCGTAACCTCCGGTGCTTCGGCTGGCGGCTTGGCTTCAACAGCCATGTCATTGTCCGGTCCCATGGGGATGGGCCTTGCCTCGCGGGACGGTTCCGGCGGGGTGGTTTCTACTGGTTTCGGTAAGGGTGGTAGATCGGCTTCGACCGGGTTCAGCTCAGGCAATATCGGTTCAGGGCGCTCGCGCACCGGTTCGGTAGGCAGCGCCTCGGGGGTTTTCTCCGCTTCGGGCTCGCGCTTGGTTTTAGACAAAACCCTTTCAAGCAGCGAAGGTTCATCGGGCTGCGATTCAACTGCCAAAAAGCCGATATTTTCCGGTTTCTTGACCTTATCTAAATGGGTCTTTTGCTCTTCCGCCTCCTTGCGGTGCTTTTCCGAGTCGGGTTCCCCCGCGCCGGGCAGATGCAGCGGCTCCATGGCTTTAGGAACCGGTTACCGGCGTTTGGTTTGCATACATAAGAGTTATAGTATACGATGTCAGGTATTATTAGCAATGCCCTCACCCCTGATAAGGTCTGGTGGCATAACCCGGAGGCGGCCTAAAATGTACACTAAGCAAGCATCTCTGATCGACGTTACCGCCGCCCCGGCGTGCTAACCTCTCGGCTACATACAAATTTCACAATCAAATTCTATCAGCTAATCCGCGTCGCAGGAGGCGATGTGCTATGAAACACCACAAGACTACTTCCCCTAACCTGAAGACTTTGGCCATATTCTGGCATTTCACACGGGCATACCCGTTCTTATTCTGGTACGCCACGATCGGATCGATGGTGGCCACTATCGTCAACGACGTGCTGCCGCCGTTTATCATAGCCACGGCGCTCAACAAGCTCCAGTATCTCTACTCGCATCACCAGCCCATAAATTTCCATGAGCTTATGCCATACTTCATCGCCTACTCTGCAGCCGCCATTATCGGGTCGCCGATACTTTGGCAGACCCAAGCCAGAAGCGCTTGGCTTTACCTTATAAAGACCGAGCAGAAGCTCATGGAACATGTCTTTGATCATGTGCAATACATGGATACGAAATTCCACTCTGACCGTTTTGGCGGCGCTTTAGTGTCGCAGACCAATAAGTTTGTCACTGCGTACGAACGGCTGCATAATGACTTTAACTGGAATATTCTGAACGGCGCCACCGCGTTCGTTGCATCACTAATCATCTTGCTGTTCATGAACGCTGTCTACGCTTTGGCGTTTGTCGGTATCTCCATTATCTTTCTCCTGGTCATGTATAAGCGCATGGAAAAGCAGATGCCCTTTAACCGCCGGCTGTCCAGCAGTGAAAGCCAAACCACCGCCAAGCTGGCCGATACCATAACGAACGTCTCGACTGTAAAATCGTTCGCCGGGGAACCACTCGAGAACCGCCTGTTCCACCAGCAAACGAACCGTTCGAAGCAGGCCTATATTGACCTGATGAATGCTCAGATGAAAAATGAGTTTATCAGCCGCAGCGGTATTGCCTTTGTCAAGATCCTGGCTTTCAGCATGGGACTGGTCAGTATCATCGTATTCCACTCGCCCATAGGAGCGCTATATCTGACCTTGACTTATACCATCAACCTGACCGACCGTCTATGGCAGTTCATGTTCATCATCCGCAATATAAACCGGGCATTCGGCGATTCGGCCGATATGACCGATATCCTGGGACTGGATCCGGCAATCAAGGATCCGGCAAACCCCGAAACCGTCAGGATAGACCGCGGCGGCATCCGGCTTCGCGACGTAGGCTTCCGATACGACGACGATAAACGAAATGTATTGTTCGATAAGCTGAACCTCTCTATCAGCCCGGGCGAGCAGGTAGGTCTTGTCGGACATTCCGGGGGAGGTAAAAGCAGTCTGGTCCGATTGCTGGCACGGTTTATGGATGTCAATGAAGGCGCTATTGAAGTCGACGGCCAGGATATACGAAATATCACCCAGCAGGCGTTGCGCAAACACATCGCGTACGTGCCGCAAGAGCCCCTGCTGTTCCATCGCAGTTTAATGGAGAATATCCGGTACGGCCGCCCGGACGCCACCGATGAAGAGATCATAGTCGTGGCTAAGCTGGCCCACGCGCATGAGTTCATCGTCAGCTTGCCTAACGCTTATGAAACTCTCGTGGGCGAACGGGGCGTCAAGCTGAGCGGCGGCCAGCGCCAGCGTGTGGCGATTGCCAGGGCTATGCTGAAGAATGCTCCCATATTATTGCTGGACGAAGCGACTTCAGCGCTCGATTCTCAAAGCGAGGTGCTGATTCAGGACGCTTTATGGAAGCTCATGGAAGGGCGTACCGCTATCGTCATCGCGCATCGTTTGAGTACCATTCAGAAAATGGACCGTATCATCGTCATGGAGGACGGACAGATCGTCGAACAAGGCTCCCACAAAGACTTACTCGCGCAAAACGGCACGTATGCCCTGCTCTGGGCGCACCAATCCGGCGGCTTCATCGAAGATGACGACGAGGACTAGCTGATACACTGGATACGATGGAGCAGGAAGAACAGTACCAGAAGCCTTCTATAAAAGGGCTGCGGCTATACCTCGGCTACATGCTGCAGACGCCGTTCTATGCCCTGGCAGGCGTGCTTTTTAGCTTCACTTTGGCTTTGCAATCTACCGTTATACCGCTGCTCATAGCGCTGACGCTTGGCCAGTTTGTCAGCCACCACACCGTTAACGTGGGTCTGATGATAGCGGCTGCGGTAATCCAGGCTTCAATCCTGGCGGTCGGTTATGTGTCCGATACGTACGGCGTCGCCCTTTTGCACGACCACGTAGCCAAGCGCTTGTACGAAGATTGCTTCCGGTATCTCGTTTATCAGGATTACGGTTTTTTCGCGAACCGGTTTAGCGGCTCAATCGTCAACCAGGCCAGCCGCTTCGCCAAATCCTACACCTTTTTTAACGATGTCATGTTCTTCAATCTGATGCCGCAAGTGTTCAGTACCCTGATCATTGTCGGCGTTATGCTTTACTATAGCGTGCTTATCGGCGCCCTCGTGCTGGTATTGTGGCTGCTGTCCGGCTGGCTGGTCGTCAAGTTCGCGCTGCAGCGCATGCCGCTGAGACGCATGGCCGTAGCCAAGGAAAGCGAACAGGTTGGCGAGCTGGCTGACATGATTAACAATGTGCTGACCGTCAAAACGTTTGGCGCCGAGGAGCGGGAGCTCAAACGCTACGACCGCATTAACCAGGCTCGGGCCGGCCTGTTTCTAAAGAGCTGGCGGCGGGCGGTGCGCAATGCCTGGATCGTAGAAAGCGTCTGCGGCATTATGCAGCTCAGCGTGTTCATAGGCGGAATCCTGGCAGTCCAACGCGGCTCCATCGGCATTGCCACTTTCCTGCTATTCCAAGTGTATATCCTGAAGGTAATTGACAACATCAGCCGGAGCGTCTTTATGGTACGGCAGCTCGAAGCGGTGTCGGGCGACGCCCAGGAAATGACCGAACTGTTAGAGCAGCCGCCGCTCGTACAGAATAAGGCGTTCGCCGAGAAGTCCCGTATCCGAAAGGGCGAGATCGCGTTTAAAGGCGTGACGTTCCAGTATGATGACGCCGCGATCGGCAGCGGCGACCTTTTTGAGGGTTTTAATCTGCGCATAACCGGCGGCGAAAAAATCGGCCTGGTCGGACCAAGCGGCGGCGGCAAAACAA
>CAYLML010000099.1:0-3849 GCA_964384985.1 uncultured Candidatus Saccharibacteria bacterium
CAGTCCATGCTCTTGACGATCTGTTCGACTCCGTCGGCTACGTAGCGCTCGCGGTCTGTGTCCTCGAGCCTTAAGATAAACTGCCCGCCTTGCTTTTTTGCCCACAGGTAATTAAACAGCGCGGTACGGACACCGCCGACATGCAGATATCCGGTAGGGCTTGGTGCGAAACGGGTACGGACGGTCTTCATTAACTCCTATTATACGGGTTATACGGCTGCGTGCCGCTTGAAAAGCTTGCGTTGGTGCTGTCGCGGCAGCGGTTCTGACGGCACGTTCGCCATTTTGACGGCATAATCCAGCAGCTCTGAAGTGGTCAGCGACTTGCTGGCAGCAGCCGGCTGGGGGGCCCGCGGTGCGGCGGCATGTTTAACAGCCGCGTTACCATAAGCGGCTGCCGGCGTATGTGCCTCAACTACAAATAGGTTTGGTGAAAAATGGCTGATGAGCTGCCCTTTCGGGCGTTTGATGGCGGGATGCTGAAGGCGTTCGGTGTGTGGTCGTCGGGCTGCCGAGCGTGTCAGCAGCGTATTGGTTGCCGGTTTGGCCGGGCCGCTGAGATGTCCTTGGACCTTGATGCGGCGCTTTAGGCCGGCCTGCGGTTTTTTCACGGCTTGGCGCATAAGTGTACGTGCGTGCTCAGGCGAGTGCGGCGCCAGGTGTTTAAGCTGCTGGTTGCCACTGGTATGCGGTCTGGCGGCCTCCTGCGGCTGGCCGTCTACGGGCTTGCCCGTAGCGGCATGGTAGTGCCGCCCACGTATAGTTATGATGTCATCTTGTTTGTTCACATACGGCCTTTTTGGTTTTTTTGAGGTTTGCAACTATATTTTAAACCCTCTTGTGCTTCAGGGCAAGTGGATTCATACTAGAAACACACATGGCATTAAACCGAAACGAAGCGGCCTGTTTGTAGCGCTATGGACTATCTCGACCCCAAGAAGCAGCTGCAGCACAAGATCATATTAATGGTCGGCTACGTGCTGGTCGGCATAGCTATCGTCATCGGTACGCTGATACTGTTATACCAAGCCTACGGCTTCGGCCTGGGAAAGAATGGTACCGTCATTCAGAACGGACTGTTCTTTTTCTCGAGCCAGCCGCATCCGGCCGATATTTACGTCAACGGGACGCTTAAACCGGTCAGGACGAATACTCGCCTTAGCATGCCGGCCGGCATATACAACGTCGTTCTGAAGCGTGACGGCTATCGGGATTGGCGGCGCGCTATCACCCTGAATGGCGGGAGCGTCGAACATTTTGACTACCCCTTCTTGATCCCCAAGACTCTGTCGCCCAAAAAAGTAGCCGGCTACAGCTCGGCTCCAGGCCTGACAACCCAAAGCCCCGACCGCCGCTGGCTGCTGGTCCAGCAGCCCGGCAACGTTACGGTCTTTGATATGTACGACCTGAAAAACCCCGACAAGCCGGCCACGGTACTAACGCTGCCCGGCGGCTTGCTGACTAAAGCCGTGGGCGCGGAAAGCTGGCAGCTAGGCGAATGGGCTGATGACAACCAGCATCTGCTGCTCCAGCATGTCTACGACGGTAAAACGGAATTCATTTTGATAAACCGGACTGACCCGACGCAATCCGTTAACCTCAACACGTCATTATCGATCAGCCCTTCCAAGCTCACCCTTAACAACAAGAAATATGACCAATATTATGATTATGATGCCGCTACGGCCCGGCTTCAGACGGCGACCTTAAAGACGCCGGGGGCGCAGCCGTACCTGGAACACGTGCTGAACTATCAATCCTATGGCAATAACACCATGCTATATGCTACCGATGACGGCGCGCCGGCGGGCAAGGTGCTCATTAAGCTGAGGATCGGCAGCAAAACCTCGCTTATCCGCAGTTTTCCGGCAGGCGATACCTACCTTCTGGATTTAACGGAATACAGCGGCACCTTGTACGTCACAGTAGGCGCCAGCAGCGAGAACAAAGTCTATATATATAAGGATCCGGTCGGACAGCTGGCCGACAATCCAAATCACGCGCTGGTGCCGGCCCAGATATTGCACGTAACGGCGCCGAATTACCTAAGCTTTTCCAATAGCGCACAGTTTATCGTTACCGAGAATGCCACTGAATTCGCGGTATATGACATCGAAAACAAGGAAGTCTACCATTACCATTCAGCCTACGCGCTGGACGCGCCGCAAGTCCATGCCAGTTGGATGGACGGTGACCGCCTGACGTATGTCAGCGCCGGGAAGCTGGTCGTGTTTGATTATGATAATGCCAATCGCCAGGTACTGGTGAGTGCCGACAGCCGATACCTGCCGGCCTTCACTCCGAACTTCAAATTCGTTTACACCTTATCGCCAGCTCCGGTTGCCGGCCAGCTTGATATGGACCGGACTTCACTGCTCAGCCCGGCCGACCAATAAACCGGCGAACTATCTGACGATCAGCCGCCGGTTAAGCCGCCACACGCTATAGGCAAGTCCACCGGCGATAATTATGACCACTATAGTTTTGCCGGCCGCGGTACGGATAAGGCGCGTCCAGAGGGTCGGGCCGTTGCCCGGCAAGACTGCCGCCGCGGCGGTATCTGTCGGGTTGGACGCAGCGGTATTCCCCGAGGGGTCGGGGCTGATCTGTTTGCCTACCACGATAAGCCGGTGGAGGCTGGTGCCGGGAGGATCGCAGGTTATTAAGGTAGCGGTAGCCTGCTGGCCGGGAACCGGTCCCAACACCCCTACATCGCTTGGGTCGACAATGGTCCGGCTGATGACCTTGTACACGTACATTTTGTTGTTATATGTCAGGTAAAAGAGGTCGCCTTCTTGGAGCGTGTGCAAAAGTACGAAGGCAAATTTATATTTGCCCTTATTGAAAATATTATTGCTGCTGTGCCCGAAGAAAGCCGCGTTGCCCGTCTGGCCCGGCACTGAAGTATTCGGGTAATGAACGACGCCGCTTTCCAGGTCGTTTTCGATGTCAGCCTCACTGGTGGAAGTCTCGCTGTAATTAACCGGGATCTCGACGTTGATTTTCGGGATGATGACTTCCGGATTGGACGTGTGGGCTACGCTGTTGCTGCTGACAATGAGCGGTGTCGCGGCGCTGGCGCGGCTGGGCTGTATAAAAGGAGCGATAACGACCTCGTTGAAGAAGCCGAACAAGAAGATAATGACTACTATCATGCCTAACCCCAGACCGAACAGCAGTGATTGCAGGTGGTGTTTCGCCTGCAGCTTGCCGCCGGCAGTAACTTTGTCGCGAATGGCTTTCTGGAGTTCCGCGGCGCTGCTCGTGTTCGCGAGCCTGGTCGCCTTTGATCCCGCGGTTTCCCTGCTTCGCGTCTGATTCTTATTTTTGGCCAGGGCTTGCGGCGAATGTTGCGCGGCCGAGCTTCCCGGTTTGGCGGTCAGCGACGATTGGCTTGCATAAAATTCGCGCCAGACAGCATGCTTGTCCTTATCTGTCAGGCTCTCGTAGTAATGATGCCACTCGGTCTGGATGGTCGCCAGGTCTTTGCCCGACGTGCCTAGGTTGTACATAAATTGCTGGTGTTTGCTCCGGCCCGTGCTGCGGGCGGCCTCGGCCAGCTCCTGCGTGGCAGCCGGCTCCTCTGCGTAAATCCGGTTCAGCTTCTGGCGAATCATCTCAGATGCCAGGCCGGCCTCGGCCGGATCGGGCGGTGTTGTCGGCGGTATCGACAGGTCGTCTTCGCCATGTGGGTCAAATGTGTTTGTAGCCATAACAAAAACCGGAGCTAGCTAGCCCTGCACCCTCAAGTATAGTACAATTACCCCTTGTAGCATATGCGGCTCATGCTTAATTGGGCGAGTGGCGGAACTGGTATACGCGCACGACTCAAAATCGTGTTCCTCACGG
>CAYLML010000100.1:0-3809 GCA_964384985.1 uncultured Candidatus Saccharibacteria bacterium
CCATGCACCAAGGAAGGCCTCGCCTTCGAGGTTGCCGGAAACGCGGTGAGTGCCGAGACCGGAGTCGGCCTTCTGACGATCAAGCCGCTTTTCATTCGACTGATAGGCGTCACGGGTCAGGTTTAGGCTGGTTGTGGAGCGCCGGATAGTCTTGGCGGCATCACTACCGGATGGGAAAACGTCCTTCGCAGATTGTTTGATGTACGCAATGCGACGGCCGGAGGCTGTACCGATAGACATTGAAGAGGCTCCATAAAAAAAGCCGCCCTGTTAAGAGCGGCTGGCAGAACTAAGACTGAGGGCGGGTTTTACGAGTTGGTCGGGTTGATCTGACACCAGAACAGGATGTCGAGAACCTGCATGTGATGGACTTCGCCCCGGAATAGAGGGCCAGGTTCCGGCAGGTCATTGACGTAAATGAAGTGGTTGCCGAAAGGGATTTCGCGGCCCCGCCCATGCGTCGGATAAAAGTGATCAGCGATGATGTCGGCTTGGCGTGTCAGGGGCAGTTCGCCAAGCTTGGCCGGGCTGAATAGGTTCACCTGCATCCGGTATTTGGGAAAGCTAGTCTTTCCGAAGCCGAACGAAGGCCGGAGAAAACCATTCTTGATCAGGTGATATTCTTGATATGGCTCAGAGACTACAGGCTTGAACTTGCCATCGTTGATATCCGTCGCCCATGTAGATGCGGCCTGTAACTCAGACACCAGCACGTCTTTGAGGTCATCAAGATAAGACATCAGGCCCCGCGTTTCGCCATGCCGGCGTCAATGCTGCGAACGATTTCAGGGAACTCGCCAGACGTTATGCGAACCATGCCAGCAGGTGCTTGCTTGGACCATCCATATTCGAGCGGAACAGCATAGGCCAGATTGTTGCGAATCATGATGGTGTCGCCAAGTTGGAACTTGCCGGACACATCGAAACCCTTTGCAATGGTCTCAGAACCCGACTTATCGAAACGGTTTAAATCCATTCCTGTAGGCTCAGTACCAACTGCGATCATCCAGTTACCACGGAAGCGCCCCGTATCGACTGGTGAGCGAATGATCAGCCTTGAATAAGCCTCCAGAGCCGACCCAATAGCAACAGAGCGCCAGTCCGACTTGATTTCATCAACCACATCACGAACAGGGATAGACCACCTTGCTCGCCTAGCCATAACAGGTGCCCTTGTCGAAAACACAGTCTATGTCATTCTGATTAACCCAAAGGCCATCTTCATAGAATGTCCAGACCGTCACAGCCGATACAACCGTCATGTATTTGATAGACAGTTCGCGGGCATAGTCCTCCGCCATTTCCGGCCTTGCAAATACGCGCCGCTTTCCTTGCCAGGTTACAGATGAACCGCAGGGCTTGGCATAGATGACGGGAGACATTCTAGTTCGCAGACTGCGCCTGAACGATGTACAGGCTAGTGAGGCCAGCCGCGACAATGGGGTTGCATTGCGTGATGACGTGGTAACGGCCATCGATGCTCAATTCCTGCCCCTTGAATGGCTTAGTTTCGATATCCGTAGGATCCATCAGCAGTTCAACCTTGCTGATCTGCTTACCGTCGTTGTTCTGCTCGCTCGAATTGCCAAGGACAACTGAATTAACGACAATCGGGCTTTGACTAATCTGCTGGACAGCGCGCGGGCTTGGATCAGTCGGAGCAGTGGACGTTTCCCGATACAGGATAACCTTGCCGGACTTATATCGCGCCAGCATACGCTGCGCAGAGGCCAGAGCGCGGCGATAAATGCCGGGGATTGCATCAATCTCGACAGTCCCGCCATCCGGCGCGATCTGCTCAAGGATATCGCCCCAGGTCGCCGTGCTGAATGGGGTGAAGCTGGTCATTTAGCCTCGGCTTGCGAAGGAATAACCGGAACTGCCAAGGTTCTTGTTCGGCTTGGAAAGCACCAGTTCAGATAACATGCGCGAAACATCGTCAGGGATAATGTCCACCTTTGCCATATCGAAATATTCGGTTTCGAGCGGGCCTACCTTCTCACGCTTGATATTGCCGAGATCATCCATTTCAGATGAGCGATCCTTGGCCAGCAGGAAGCGGCACATTTCAAGGACGGCATTTTTCAGCGCTTGCGGGATAACATCTGAAGGCAGGGTGTAGAAATAATCAGGCGATAGGTTTTCGCGGTTGCTGGAATAGGCATAGCCAGCAGACGGATCACTCGGAATCTGAACGCCATAACGTGGCCATTTCAGGCTTTGTGTGGTCGTGAACTGATTACCCTTATAGGTGAAGCTGGAGTCGACCATGCGGGTTGACATGACAATGGCGGATTTCTTCTTCGCCGATGTGGCATCAGTCCACTGCGTGCCGTACAGGTGCAGGGCGAAGTAGTCATCACCCTCGGCCTCTGTCACATAGGCATTTGCCCCCGTGACCACGCTGCCATCTTCAACGATAAAGGCCATCAGTTTACCCCAGAAGGATCGTAGTCACGCAAATCAATGGCCATCCATAGGTCATCCCTGACCTTGACAACTGCTGTGCAGGCGGCTTGCGCATCGTCAGTCTCGTCGCCCATTTCATCGAGGAAATTGGTGATAGGGCAAATCTCGTCGTTATCCGTCACTGCAAGGCGCTTTGAGCGACATACAGCAATGATATCGACAGGCTCAGGCATTAGGCCATTGCCGTTTTGAGCTTGGAAACCAGCGTTTCGCGCTTGGTGGCGTGATGCGGCTTTTCACCTGTCAGGGCGGTAAGGTTGGTACGAAGTTCGTCTTCCGACATGGCTTCGATCTGTGCGTCAATGCCGGTCGGCTCAACAACAGGTTCAGGCGCGGGAACAATGACCGCCTCCTCGATATACTCAGGCTCATCGATATGAACCGGAATGTCGTGAACCTCAGTTGTGCCCATTGCGGCATAGGCGGCGATGATTTCAGCGCGACGTGAAGCTCCCCAAAAGGCAATTGCATCGGCAGGCTCAGGGTCGCCATCCCACATAAGCGCGTCACGAATGACGGTTTTGACAGCCTGAGCATCACGCAAGGGCTTGGCTTCGGCTGGCGTGTCAGTCCAGAGAATAAGCGGATATTTGGGCTTCATTGTCGTTCCTTGAATGAGGAAGCCCGCCCCAGGTGACGCCAGGGCGGGCGATTAGTCTTAGCGCGACTTGACGGCG
Organism: uncultured Candidatus Saccharibacteria bacterium; assembly: GCA_964384985.1. GTDB lineage: Bacteria > Patescibacteriota > Saccharimonadia > Saccharimonadales > UBA4665 > CAYLML01. Next base: position 3,147 of record CAYLML010000100.1, read on the forward strand.
ACGCCGGCAAGGGTCTTGGTCGAAGTAGCAACCACATCCCAGTTGGTCGTGGTCTTGAATGCGGTATCAGACGGGTTGAGACCGCCGTTTGCCGAATCCCAGGTGAAGCCCTTGACGCCAACGTTATGGGCGCCTTCAGCTTGCAGACGATACAGGATGTTCTCAGCCGAGGTCGGCAGGCCCATCATGGTGTCTTCTTCGGAGTCGGTTACGACAACGGCAGCGTCCGTCAGCAGGAGGCTGTAGTAGTCATAGACCGGCGTGGTCACGGTGCCGGAATTGATGACCAGCGACGGGCTGTCGGTGACCAGTGTCGGGATGCCATAGGTGGCCGGGGTGCCGCCGTAGAGAACAGCGCCGGAGACCTGCAGGATGTTATCAGCCACTTGGTCATCGATCAGGTCGAAGTAAGGCTTCGAGTGCATCACGCAGACCTTGATGTTGCCAGCTTGGTCACCCAGCTTGGCGCGGCCGGCATTGATCGATTCCTTGGCCAGCGTGCCATTGGTAGGCACGGTGTACAGGTTGGTCGATTGGCCGCGCAGGGCAGTGGTAGCTGCGGCAAGAGCATCATTCATCTGGTAATATGCCTTCGCCTCAGCGAAAATCATGCCCAGCTTCTGTGACCACAGCGACGGATCGCCTTGGAAGGTCGTTTGGATC
>CAYLML010000101.1:0-3766 GCA_964384985.1 uncultured Candidatus Saccharibacteria bacterium
GGTTTCTTTCATATTTCATTTGACCGGTTTATTTGGCGACTCTTGGCCAGGAGGCAAAAAAGCGACGATGACGTGGACGTGAGAGCAAATCCTCCAACCATCAAACAAAACAGAGTTGGCGGTTTTCGTTTGTAAGCGGTAAAGCGGGGACCTCCTGTTCGAGCGGGCAAGTGCTGGTAAGAGAGCGGTTGGTTTGGTGCCGAAGGGTTCATATTACGTTGCCCACCTTTGTTTGTGATTCATGGCAAAGCTGCCGAATCAATGCAATGAAACCACAACTTCGTCCTGTGCTCCACCCCGCTTGACTCGCTGAGCCTCGCGGGCTATGGTCGCCACGTTCAGGTCGTTGTTATTGCTCAGGGATAGTATAGCAGGGTCGCTGCTGGCTGTCACCGCTGTAGAAGTGTTGTCTGCCACAGGGGTAGCAGAAGGAGCCGGCTGTACCGGCTGCCCGTCATTTACTGCTACCGCAGCGGTTTTTGCTCCAAGCGGCTGCAATGTGCGCAGATTGCTGTACGCTTGCGGCGGCCCGGATCGCGCGCGCAGCTCGGCACTCAGGGCCTTATCTTCGCTGGATTCATTAGTATTTGCGGGGTACGGTGCCGCGGCTTGAGCGGGCGGGGCTATAACTGCCGGAGCCACGACCGCCTGAGGAACCGCCGCTGCGGCTACCGGATTATGGTTTATGAACCATTGCTGTGCCTGCGCTCCCGCCGGTTGTGCAGGCGCCGGCGCGGGCGCCCGGAGCTGCTCAACCAGACGCTGCCGGTAATTTTGCGTGGATTGATCAATCATATTCTGGAACTGCTGCGCGATCGGGCTGTAATTGGCATCCATTATATCGTCGGCAGGCGTTACGTCGGAAGAAGCTTCAGGCGGCACATCGGGGATGTCAATCAGCCTGTCGGGGTTCGAGCCCTGTACCGCAGGAACGTAGCCGACCGCGTTTATATGCTTAATTGCCCAGCCGCGGCTATCAATAGTGTTAGCTAATGCCTGCAGACGGCTTTTGACCTCTGTCTGGCTCAGGCCGTTGCTGTATACGCGCTCTATCTTCTTAGGCGCGGTAATAGTAACCAGTTCCTTGATCCCGCTCTGGTTCCAAACACGCCGCCGGGGCTTGAACCAGAAGCGGAGCTTGGCCAGAGCCCACAGTTCGGTCGGCTGGTCCCTCCCCCAGGGAAAGGCAAAAAACACGCAGAACAGGGCCGGCGGCAGAAGTATCACCAGCAAAAAGATCACATGCTTGGCGAAAGATACAAAGCAAAGATACAACAAAAACGCCCCGACAAGCGCGAAAATAAATTGGCGCAGCGTCAGAGGACCCAAAATGTGGTCTTCCGCCTCTATGTCCTGAATGAGTTTATATGTTGCCACCGTACCCGTAGTATACCAAAATCCTATATACTTAAGATACACATGGATTCCTCCCGACTTATTATTTGCGGATCAATTGCCCTCGACAGGATCATGAATTTCTCCGGCCGGTATAGAGACCTTATAAAACCGGACAAGCTGCATGTCCTAAGCCTGAGCGTACTGCTGAACAAACTCGAGGAAACACCCGGCGGCACGGCCGCCAATATCGCCCATAGTGTCGCGCAGCTCGGCGAACACCCGGTTTTACTCGGATCGGTCGGGCCGGACGCTGCTGATTACCTGAAAAGCCTGGCTGCCACCGGCATCGACACCAAACACGTGCGTGTCAGCAAATTGCCCACGGCTTCGTTCAACGTTATGACCGACAGCGATGACAATCAAATCGGCGGCTTTTACCCAGGCGCAATGGCCGATGCCTCAGGGCTTTCGCTCAAAGACTGGGCCGGCCACGGTACGCTGGTGTGCGTATCGGCTCACGATCCGGCCGCCATGCACGCCCAGGTTAACGAATGCGCCGAACTCGGGCTGTGCCTGATGTATGATCCTGGGCAACAAGTCAGCAACAGTCCGGCGGAAGGCCTGCAAGCCGGCATTCGAGCCGCCGAAGTCCTCATAGTGAACGACTACGAACTCAGCGTCCTGGCCGAAAAAACCGCGACAACTATCGAACAATTAAAAAACACCGTGCCGATTGTTATTACCACGCTTGGCAAAGACGGCTCGGTCATCGAAGGCAGCCAGGTTCCCGAACCGATTAACGTCCCCGCTTGCAAACCGGCAGAAATCGTCGACCCGACCGGCGCCGGCGACGCGTACCGCGCTGGCTTTTTATACGGATACTTGCGACAATGGCAATTGCTTGATTGCGGCCGCCTGGGGTCAGTCGTCGCTTCGTTCGTCATCGAACGCCACGGCACGCAAACGACGTTATCAAAAGAAGCTATTATCCGGCGATACCAGGAAACATTTAACAAGGAGATTACACTCTAAATGGCAGACACCGATTATAAGATCAAAGACATCAAACTAGCTGACTGGGGCCGTGCCGAAGTCACCCTGGCCGAAAAAGAAATGCCCGGCCTCATGGCCCTTCGCGACGAATTCGGCCCAAGCCAGCCCCTGAAGGGCGCACGCATTTCCGGTTCCATACATATGACTATCCAAACAGCCGTCCTGATCGAGACTCTGCAAAAGCTCGGCGCGCAGGTCCGCTGGTCTTCGTGCAATATTTTCTCCACCCAGGACCACGCCGCGGCCGCCATCGCACAGGCTAGCACGCCCGTCTTCGCCTGGAAGGGCGAGACCGAAGACGAATACTGGTGGTGCGTCGAACAAACCCTCAAGTTCCCGGACGGCCAAGGCCCGAACATGCTGCTGGACGACGGCGGAGACCTGACCCGGCTGGTCCACGACAAGCACCCGCAGCTGCTGAAAGACATCAAAGGCGTCTCCGAAGAAACAACTACCGGTGTCATGCAGCTCAACGAATACTTCAAAAACGGCTCGCTGAAAATCCCGGCCATTAATGTCAACGACAGCGTCACCAAATCCAAATTCGACAATCTCTACGGCTGCCGCGAATCGCTAGTCGATGGCATCAAGCGTGCTACCGACATTATGCTGGCCGGCAAAGTCGCCGTCGTGGCCGGTTACGGTGATGTCGGCAAAGGCAGTGCGAGCTCGCTCCGGGCCTTCGGCTGCCGCGTGCTCATCACCGAAGTCGATCCCATCTGCGCCCTGCAGGCTTTAATGGAGGGCTATGAAGTCGTCACCATGGACGAGGCCGCGCCCCAGGCCGATATCTTCGTCACCGCCACCGGCTGCAAAGACATTATAACCCTTGAGCACATGCAAAAAATGAAAGACACCGCTATCGTCTGCAACATCGGCCATTTCGACCACGAGATCCAGGTCGCCCGGCTGAACAGCCTCTCCGGCGTCAAAAAAGAAACGATAAAACCTCTTGTCGACCTCTACACCATGCCCGCCACCGGCAACCGCCTGATCATCCTGTCCGAAGGCCGCCTGGTTAACCTCGGCAATGCCACCGGCCACCCGTCGTTCGTCATGTCGAACTCCTTCTCCAACCAGGTCCTGGCCCAGATCGAACTCTACACCAAGCACTACAACATCGGCGTCCACCGTCTGCCAAAAGAACTTGACGAAAAGGTCGCCGAGATCCACGTCGCCGCCCTCGACGGCCATCTCACCACTCTCACGGCCGAACAAGCCAAATACCTAGGCGTATCCGCCAAAGGCCCCTTCAAAGCCGACCACTACCGGTACTAAGCCTAATACAGAGGACCCTATTTACTCGCCGATTGTGCGCGAAACCAGACGGCCAAGCTCCGCGGCCTCACGATAGTCGATAGGCTCTCCGCCGATG
>CAYLML010000102.1:0-3749 GCA_964384985.1 uncultured Candidatus Saccharibacteria bacterium
GTACGTGATATTGCCGGCATGGATCAGGTTCACCAGCGTCTTATCCATAGATTGCATACCGTACTCGGTGCCGGTTTGGATAACCGCCTCCAGCTGGTGGCTCTTGCCTTCCCGGATGATGTTGCGCACCGCCGGCGTGGCTATCAGGATTTCAGCAGCCGCGACCCGTCCGCCGCCGATGGACGGGATCAGGCGCTGCGACGTGATAGACATTAGGATATTAGACAGCTGCGCGCGGATTTGCGGCTGCTGGTGCGGCGGAAATACGTCAATCATACGGTCGATACTCTGCGCCGCACTGTTAGTGTGCAGCGTAGCGAACACCAAGTGGCCGGTTTCGGCGATGGTTATGGCGCTGGCTATGGTTTCCAGGTCGCGCATTTCGCCGATCAGCACGACGTCCGGGTCTTCGCGGAGAGCCGACCGGAGGGCCGCGCTGAACGAATACGTGTCGTAGTGGACTTCGCGCTGCACGATGACAGCCTTTTGCGATTTGTGCGTAAACTCGATCGGATCTTCGATGGTGATTATATGCACGGCCTTCTCGTGATTGATCTTGTGCACGAGCGCGGCTAGCGTCGTGGACTTGCCGGAGCCGGTCGGCCCGGTTACCAGGACCAGGCCGCGGGGGTAATCGGAGAATTTATTGACTATAGGCGGCAGGCCCAGCTGCTCGATCGTCAATATTTCATTGGGGATAAGACGCAAAGCGGCAGCCATATTGCCGCGCTCGTGGAAAGCGTTCACGCGGAAACGCCCGAGATCGCCGTAAGCGAAGCTGAAGTCGAATTCTTTATCTTTGAGCAGTATTTGCTTCTGATCTTCGTCCAGAATAGCAAAGATCAGCGTTTCGACGGCTTCTTCGTCAAGCGGGTCCGCTGCCGTGACGGCTACGAGCGAGCCGTCAATCCTGAGCATCGGCGGCAACCCGACTTGCAGGTGAAGGTCCGAAGCCTTTTTCTTGACTACTTCGTCCAGTAAAATTTCAATTCGCGGCGGCGTTTGCGCCATACCCACCTCCTGCAGCCTAAAGGCTGCCCAATCCTTGTTTACTATATATCATGCGGTGTCCTCGGCAGCAACACGGTTAACTTCCGCCAGGCTCGTAAGGCCGTCGAGCGCTTTCAGATAGCCGTCTTGGCGCATGTTGACCATGCCTTCGGCGCGGGCAGCTTTTTCGATTTGGCTGGTTGTTGATTGTTTCATGATGAGCGCCTGGATGGCTTCGGTCACTTCAAAGACTTCGTACAGTCCCATGCGACCCCGGTAACCCCCCGGATTGTCCGGATTGTCCGTGCCCTGGGTTAAAGTATAAGCGGTTTGGGTTGCTAAGGGCAAGCTTTTGTATCCAAGATCCGCCGCTACGGCCGCAACCTGTTCGGGGGTTTTTGGCAGAAGCGCTCCTAAGGTGTCCTGTATAGCCTTGGTTTCAGCCCCTGATGACTGATACGTTTTCTTGCCGTCATCCGCTATCCGGCGCACTAAACGCTGCCCTATGACCGTATGGACGGTACTGGCAATCAGGAACGGCTCAATGCCCATGTCCAAAAGCCGCGGCAGGATGCCGGCCGCGCTGTTGGTGTGGAGCGTGCTGAACACCAAGTGGCCCGTTAAAGCTGCCTGGACGGCGAGCTGGGCCGTCTCCTTGTCGCGGATTTCGCCTACCATCACGACGTCCGGGTCCTGACGCAGAATGCTGCGCAAACCGGTCGCGAAGGTTAGCCCGACTTCGGTATTGACCTGGATCTGGTTGACCCCGTCTACCTTGTACTCGACCGGGTCTTCCAGTGTGACTATGTTGATGGCGTCCTGCTTGATTTCCTGGATCAGGGCGTACATGGAGGTCGATTTGCCGGAGCCGGTCGGGCCGCTGGTCAGGATCATGCCGTTCGGCCGCTGCAAGCCCTTTCTGATAAGCCGGAGCGCTCGGCCAGTGTAGCCCATAGCCTCCAGTTTCAGCGAAGTACCGGTCTTGTCCAGCAGGCGGATGACCACCTGCTCTCCCCACACTACTGGCGAAATGGCGATACGCAGATCGATGGGATTTTTATCGACGATCACCGTGAAACCGCCATCTTGCGGCGTCCGGTGCTCATCAATCTTCAGGTTGGCGAGGATTTTTACCCGTGAAACCAGCGCCGGCTCGGTGTTCTTCGGCAAGCGCATAATCTCGCGCAGCACCCCGTCTACCCGGCAGCGCACTTTCAGCTCGTGTTCAAGCGGTTCGATGTGCACGTCGCTCGCGCGGTTGCGCGCCGCGAATTCCAAAATAGCCGACAGCGCCTTGCTGATCGGCGAATCCTGGACGATCGTCTTGATGTTTCTATCCTGGTTCTGTTTTTCGATCCTGGCCTTGTCCTGTGGCGTCCCGGCATCGATATCCTCGACGTTTTTCTCCAAGTCCTTAGCCATCTGCGTGTCCAGGCGGGCTGAATACTGCCGCAGGACCTGCCGGATACCGGCCTCGGACGCCACATAGACTTTAAGAGGGCGGCCGATACGGTTGCTCAGGTAATCCACGGCCTGGACATTGCCGGCATCTAGCATCGCTACCACCAGCCGATGCTGCATTTCCCCCAGCGGAACCGCCATGTAGCGTTCGGCGATATCCTGAGGCAATAGCTGCAGCACGTCCGGATCAATCCGGGCGTTGGCGAGGTTCACGTACGGCAGTTTGGTGACGGTAGCGCTCGCTTTGGTCAGCTGTTCATCGGTAATGTAGCTATTCTTCACCAGGTAGCCGAACAGCGGCTCCTTGTTGTCCTTGGCTTTTTTGCGGGCTTCGGCGAGTTTCGCGGCATCAAGCATGCCGCTAGACACCAGGGTTTCCTCCAGCTGCTGCTCGCCGCCGACTGACAATACGCTCATAGCGGCGGCTCCTTACTGCGGTTTGCCACTAAACGGGTCGGGGTTAACGTTCTGGCCAATCGTAATAAGCTGTGTCGGGTCAAAGGAGCTGACGTTGAAGAAACGCTTGTCGGGACGCGGGAAATCCGCCGAAATGGGAGCGACAACCTCGACTTGCTGCTGCCGGTTCTGCGGCGGAGCGAACAGCCTGCCGGACACGAAGAACGATATTATAGCGCTGATGAAAACAATGACTAAGATCAGGGCTATGTCTTTTTGTTTCATTTGACTACCTTCTTTGTTATGGACACGCTCTTGATCGGCTGGTAATACGTGTGGGCGGCTACGTTAGCGGTCATGTTGCTTGCCCCGCCGCTGATGTCGAGCGAGTCAATCTGTATAGGCCGGATGGATTGCTGCAACTGCGCGATAAGCTGGGCAATTGACGAGTAGGTGGCATTATTGACTGTGAACGCGAACGCCATGGGCACCGGCTGCGGATCGGGGCTGGCCACGTTGCTCTGCTGATTGATCTGGTCGTCCGTACCGGTAATGCTGGAGACCTTCAGATTGTTGTTCGTGAGTATTTTTTCCAACGTCGACGTCAGAGCCGGAAAGTCATACGAATATGGCAACGCGTCGAGGATAATCGTGGAGTTGGTGCCGGCATTCTGTCCGCTGCCGGTAGACGGACCGCCGATTACGTTCGGGTTAGCCGAGTTAAATTTATTGTATGACTTCTGCAGGCTGCCGAACGTCTGGATATTTTTCACCAGCTGGCTGTGGGCCTTTTCCTTGGCTGTCGTGAGCCGCGCCTGGTAGCGGTTCTGGCTGAAAACCGCCTTGGACGCGAACAGACAAAATATGGTAACGAAAGCGGCCACAGCGACAATAGACACCAT
>CAYLML010000103.1:0-3629 GCA_964384985.1 uncultured Candidatus Saccharibacteria bacterium
TGAGGGCGGCGAACCGCTGCCAGAGGGCATCTACACCGACGTTGATACGCGTTTACTGAGCGAGACTAGTCAGCTGCTGGCCGAAGTTTCAGATAAGCCCATGTCTGACACCCTGGCGTTTACCAGCCCGACCGCCTTCGCTCACGGCGAAGGCATCCATCAGCACGACATGGATAATCCACGCAGCTTCGAAGCCTGGAATGCTAGCGACTACGGCCAGGAAGCCGGCCAGATCGTGCTTGGGCCACTATGCGGTCGATCCGGCGTCAGAAGGCGTCTTGCCAATATCGGTATTAAGCTGGGGAAGGATCAGCTTGACGCTGTCACGGCCCAGGTTAAGGAATCCGCCACTGAAATGAAGCGCAATCTGGAAGACAACGATATTGAAAAGTTGGCAGCCGGAATAACCGGGGAGAAGATCCTAGGCGATTTTAGGCTCATATCAGCCAATTGTTCCGAGGAGGAAGGCATTGCATATGCTGAAGTTAAGATGCAAGCTCCCTATAGTCACGTTCTGGAATTCGCTTATGGAGACGTAGAGTTAGCTGGCGAAGGGGCAATTGACGCCCTGGTAACCGCCATCAACGAAGCGACCGACTTCGACGGCGGAGTTGCCAAGTGGGAGGGCCACTCCCGCGCGCCAGGACAAGATGCCATAGGTGGTATAACGGTTAAGGTAAGTCGAAATGGCCGCTCTGTCAGAGTCTACGCGGAAGATGCAAGTGTGCTCCAAGCCAGTGCCAAAGCTTACTTGCAAGGTGTAAACCTGATCAGGCGCGTAGAAGGCAGGGCCAGGCCACCAGAGCCTCGACGGAGAGGCGGGGGTCTCCTCTAGGAGAATTAGCTGCAGCCGGTGGTGGAGCCGCAGCTGGTGCAGACGTAGCAACTGCCGGAGCGCTGGGTCTGGTTGCCACAGTTGTAACAGATCGGCGCGGAGTCGTCCATAGTGTTGGCTTTGACGGTACTAACCCGTAACGGAGCTTCGACAGCAGCGGCGCTGACAGCCGGCGGCGTAGGCTCAACTGGTAGTTCTACCGGAGTCGAGACAGGGGCGGGCTGCTGCGCGGTTGGCTCCTTGATGGTTTCTTCGGTGAGAGGCTCCTGCTCTTTAAGCAGGCTGGTCTGCTCTTCGCTGGGCATGTCATCTATGGAGGCCATTCCCAGCTCCAGCAAATCGTCGAAGTTCAAGTACGTCAGCGCCAGGCGGCGGAAGACGTAGTCGACCACGCTGGTGGCGGTACGGATCTCTGAATCGTCGGTGATGCCGGAGGGCGCGAAGGACATGCTGTTCAGGCCGTGTACGTAGCTCTTGAGCGGCACGCCGTACTGCAAGCCGTAGCTGACGGAGATGGCCAGCGCGTCCATGATGCCGGCCAGCGTAGAGCCTTGGCGGGCGATCTTGATGAAGACCTCGCCGGGGGTGCCGTCTTCAAACTCGCCGACAGTTACGTAGCCCTTGGTGCCGGCTACCTTGAAAGCGATGGTTTTAGCATCGCGGAACTTGGGCAGTTCGCGGCGGACGGCACCTTTTAGGATGTACTTGTCGTTGACAGCGTCGGTAGCGACTGCGGCCGGTACGGTCGCAGGGGCCGCGACGGGGCCGGCAACGGATTGGGCCGTGTGGGCAGCCGGAGCAGTCTTATCGCTAGCGCCGTCTTTCTTGGCCATAGACAGCGGCTGGGCTACTTTGCAGTTGTCGCGGTAGATAGCGACGGCCTTCAGGCCCATCTGCCAAGCGTCGACATGCAGCTGTTCGACATCTTCGACGCTGACCTCTTCGGGCATGTTGACTGTCTTGCTGATAGCGCCGCTTAAGAACGGCTGCACGGCAGACATCATCTTGACGTGGCCAAGGTAGTGGATGGCGTTGTCGCCCATCGAGCAGGCGAAGACCGGCTCGTGCTCTTTCTTGAGGTGGGGAGCGCCGAGGATAGTCTTTTCAGTATCGATATATTTGACGATGTCATCCGTTTGCTTCTTGGTGTAGCCGAGGATTTTCAGGGCACGCGGGACGGTTTGATTCACGATGGTCATCGTGCCGCCGCCGACCAGTTTCTTCATCTTTACCAGGCCCAGGTCGGGCTCGATACCGGTGGTGTCGCAGTCCATCATCAGGCCGATGGTGCCGGTGGGGGCCAGCACGCTGGCCTGGGAGTTGCGTACGCCGTACAGTTCACCCAGCTCGACGGCTTCGTCCCAGGCGGCGGCGGCGGCGCTCAGCAGCTCTTCCGGTACCAGGCTGGCGTCGATGTTAGAGACTTCGGAGCGGTGCATGCGAAGGACGTTCAGCATGCCTTCGCGGTCTTTGGTGAAGCCGGCGAACGGACCGACGCGGTTGGCGATCTTGGCGCTGGTAGCATAGCTGTGGCCCGTGAGCAGCGCCGTGATAGCAGCGGCTATGGCCCGGCCTTCTTCGGAGTCGTAAGGCAAGCCCAAGGCCATCAGCAAGGCGCCCAGGTTGGCGTAGCCGATACCGAGCTCGCGGTAGGCCTTGGCGTTCTTGGTGATGGATTCAGTCGGGTAGGAGCTGTAGCCTACAAGGATTTCCTGCGAGGTGAACATCAGTTCGACGGTATGCATGAAAGCCTTGATGTCGAAGGTGTTGTCTTCCTTCAGGAACTTCAATAGATTGATGCTGGCCAGGTTACAGGCCGAGTTATCGAGGTGCATGTATTCGCTGCAGGGGTTGGAGCCGTTGATGCGGCCGGCGTTCGGCGTAGTGTGCCACTTGTTGATGGTGGTATCGAACTGCATACCGGGGTCGGCGCATTCCCAGGCCGCTTCCGCCAGCTGGCGGAACAGGTCGCGAGCCTTGATGGTCTTGACCGGCTTGCCGTTGGTGACGGCTCGCAAGTCCCAATCGCTGTCGTTTTGAACGGCTTCCATGAATTCATCGGTGACGCGGACGGAAATGTTGGCGTTCTGGTACTGGACGCTGAAGCTGTCTTTGCCGTCCAGGCTCATATCCCAGCCCAGAGTCTGCAGGTCGCGGGCCTTGCGCTCTTCGATGGCCTTGCTCCAAATGAAATCAAGCACATCCGGGTGGTCGACGTTCAAGATAACCATCTTGGCGGCACGGCGGGTCTTGCCGCCGCTTTTGATAGCCCCGGCCGAAGCGTCGGCGCCGCGCATAAAGCTCAAAGGGCCGCTCGCCGTGCCGGCGCTCTTGCCTAAGGCCTCGACGCTGGAGCGGATCGGGCTGATGTTTATACCGGAGCCGGAGCCGCCCTTGAAGATCATGCCTTCTTCGACGTACCAGTTCAGGATCGACGGCATGGTGTCTTCGATACCCAAGATGAAACAGGCGCTGGCCTGCTGGGCGCGATCCGGGGCGCCGATGTTGAACCAGACGGGACTGTTGAAGGCGGCGCGCTGGGTAGCCAGCACGTATTTCAGCTCTTCGCGGAAGTCCTCGGCCTCGGCTTCGCTGTTAAAGTAGCCCTCCTGCACGCCTTGGCGGGCGATGGTGTCAGCCACGCGGTTAATTAAATGCTTGAGGGAGCTTTCACGGCCCTTGGTACCGGGCGTACCCGTAAAATATTTCTGGGCCACGATATTAATGGCGTTCAGCGACCAACCCTCCGGAAACTCGACGCCGCGCTGCTCGAAAACAGGCTTGCCGCTCATGG
>CAYLML010000104.1:0-3591 GCA_964384985.1 uncultured Candidatus Saccharibacteria bacterium
CAGTGGAGGTGTCAACAGCGTTCTTGGCGAGGCCGGTGGTGAGCGTAGCGCACGTACCGGCGGCAGTAACAATGCCACCGGTGACAGTCTGGCCCTGTAAGACCTGGCTGCCGCTACAGGTGCTGGATACTCCGGCGGTGCCGCCGGAGCGGTAGACGCCGGTATTGTTGATGTCGCCGGTGACATCGAGCGCGTAAGTCGGCGCGGCGTTATTGACACCCACTCTACTGTTTGAGGTATCGACATCAAGGATAGTGGCGGCGTTGCTGCCTCGCTGGACTTGGAAAGCAGTTACGGAGTCATTGCTATTTACACCCCTGAATGTAGCCGCCCCGTTGCTGCCGCTGAATGAAACCACGTCAAGGTTGCCTGTGTAACTGCTGCCGTCTACGCGCAGGCTTATACCGGCGCCAAGTGTCTTCAGGTACGCCTGCGAGTTGCTGCCATCCCAGGAGAGGCCAAGCAGGTCGCTTTGGTTAGGATTGAAGACACCGAGGGAAGGCTGGTGTGCCACCGTGCGGGCATCAAAGACACTCAGTACGCGAGCGGTCGCAGCGGAGGTTGAATCTATGCCGAACGCCAAGAGCTGACTGAAGGCACCTTGGCTGCTTACCGGTATATTAATCTGGGTGTTGACGCCGCCGCCGGTTGGCGTGATAAAGGTAGTCGGGTTGAACTGGCTGATCGTCACGGCGCCGCCGACTTGCAGAGTACCGCCGCCAGCTGATGGGACTACTCCCACGCCGACGATGCCGCTATTGGCATCGACCTTCAGTATGGCCGTGCCGCCAGTGTTCTGGACTTGGAAGGCATTCACAGAGTTATTCTGAACGGTCGTCTCTCCGGTAGCGCCGACTATGAAAGTCGGCGTGGCGCCGGCTTTGACCTGGAGAGTGCCGTTATCGACGAAGCTGCCTACCGTACCGCCGCCGGTAATATTGAAGTCAGCCGTTTGCGGAGAGGTGCCATTCAAGATGAAGTTTCCGCTGCCGGCGCTGCTGCTACATGTGCTTATAACGCCGGCGTTCGAACAAAGCACAGTCGTGCCGAGCGTGCCAAGCGTACCCACGCTCAATGTCCCGGCCACAGAGGAGGCACCGGTGCCGTTGACGGAAAGGGTGCCGGATTGGGTGGTGTTGCCACCCTGGTCAACGCTGAGCTTACTGGAACCATTGACTTCCAGGTTAATCAGGTTGCCCGTGAAGCCGCTGCCCGCGTTGACGACCAGGTTGCCGGCATCTGTCAGAGTGGTGCCAGCCTCGCTCAAAATAGAGCTGGAGATTTCCTGCGTGTTGCTGAAGTATGCGATCGCGCCAACCGTACCGCCAGGAGTAGTAACGCCGCCGGCAGAGTGGGCGCAATTGCCCAAGGTGTACAAACAAACCGTATCGCCGGGGCCGCCGCCCGGAACCGATGGAATCGTTATGGTGGCGTTGCCGATACCGCTCGGCGCGGCTGCCTGAATGACCGCCAAATTGGTATTGGCAGCATTCGCGAAACTCAGCAAACCGTCGGTACCGGCGGGGCCCGACACGCCGAGCGTCAACCCGTTGGTACCCTGGATGGCTGCCGCGTTAGCGATCGTCAGGTTGCCGGATGAGTCAACCTGGAACTGGTTGGATGTGCCGGCTGTCAGCGTGTTACCGTGCAGCGTTGCAGTAGTACTGATGTTACTTCCTGTTGAAATAGTGCCAAAGCCTGCGGCAATAGAACCGTTCGCCAGCGCGCCTACACCGGTAATAGCAGCGTACGTGCCGCCCTGCAGATTGGAATTCGTTATCTTGCCGTTGACAATGTTCGTGCCGTTATATTGCAGCACATCACCGGCAGCCAGCGAAGAGAATACAACAGGAGTGCCCCGGATGCCGACTACTGTCGGATTCGGATATGAGCCGCTAAGGTCACCGCCGGCCCCGCCGGTAGCAGTACAGTTGTTCAAGGTCGCTACGCAGATAGTATCGTTAGCCGTAAGCGTAGGAATGGTCAACGTATAGTTGCCTCCCGGATTAGCAGAAGGCCCTTGCAGGGTTATAGTATTGCCTCCGAGCGAGTCGTAGAAAGTGACGGCCCCCGTATGACTGTTAGCGGTACCCAGAGACAGAGCGTTCGCCCCCTGTATAGCTACCGTATTGGTAAAGATGGAGCTGGAGCCGATGGTCTGGCCATTGATCGCGCCGGAGGTAGCTATCGTACCGATGTTCACCAGGTTGCCGGAAGCATCGATACGCTGCGTGCCCGCGCCGGCGCCAGTGTTGACACCTGTGGTCGCATTCGGCGAAACGAAAACCGGGCTCGATGAATTTGCGATGTCCTGGATAGTATTAATAACACCTGCGCTGGCCTGGAAATTAGTGGAGTTAAAGGTGGCTATGCCCTTCGTGGTGCCATCGGCGGCGGCGTTATTGATCGTGATAGTGCTACCGCTAGGGGTAGCATTGGCGATAGAGAGATCTCCGCTAAGGCCATTCAAGGTATGCACGCCGCCGGCCGCGCCGCCGGTACAATTATTGAAACTCAGGTGACCGGAACCGTCAGTCTGCAGACACTGTCCGCCACCGCCGTCAGCCGTTGGCAGCGTCAAGGTAAAATCAGCAGCCGTAGCGCCTGACTGCAGCGTCAGCGTGTTGCCATTGCCGGAGTTCTTGAAACTAATCGATCCTGTGTTGCCACTAGCTGTCCCTAGCGTCAGCGAATTAGTGCCCTGGATAATTACGTTTCCAGAGGCAGTAACAGTGCTGCCGCTTTGCGAAAGCGTCGAGCTGCCTATCGTGTGGCTTGTCCCAGTTCCGGTGAAAACAGCTATGGTGCCGGCCGTACCACTGCCCGTCACACCTCCGCCCGAACCACCACAGTTACCCAGGTTAACCAGACAGACTTCATCGCCGGTAGCCAGGGCATCCGGTATAGTTATGGTCTGGTTCTGGCCCACTGCATCACTCTCCAGCTTGGTAACAAAGCCGCTTCCACTATTTGCCAGGTTCAACACGCCGGTCGTGCTACTAGCCACACCGACAGTTATACCGCCGGAGCCTTGTACTGTAAGCGTGCCGGAGAACGTCGGACTGTTAGTAATACTGATGTTGCTACAGCTGCCGCCTAAGCCCAGGGTAACGGTATTGCCACCGCCGGTCAGGTTACCGGTGCCTGACGCGCAAGTCAGCGTTGTACTGCCCTGCACCGCGGTGCCAGAGGTGGAGCCATACGTGACGTTCAGGGTTGTCGTGCCGCCCAGCGCGACGGAACCGCCGCCGTTCAAACCGGTGCCAGCCGAAACTGTCAGGGCGCCGCCATTGGTCAGGTAGGTATTGGCTACCGTTCCCGAAGTAACGTGGGAGCCGTTTAGGTTGGTGATACCGGAACCATCACCGATGAGCGTAGTGGCAGTGAATGTACCGGCGGTGCCGGTGCCGGTAATATTAAAGTTCGCTGTCTGGGGGGTTACGCCGTTATTGATGTAGTTGCCCGAACCGCTTGCCGGAGCATAGTTCGAACAGGCCGTGGCCTGGGTAGTGTTAGTACACACCGTATCATTACCGGTGATAGCTGGCAGGGAGAGCGTGTAGTTGCCGACGCTTGGCGTAGTGGGACCGG
>CAYLML010000105.1:0-3553 GCA_964384985.1 uncultured Candidatus Saccharibacteria bacterium
TCTGCGTAAGTACCGTAACCTGGGCGATGAAAGCTTTGCTGCTGGCGACGGCCTTTTCCGGTCCGGCGTGGCAGTAAACGCCGGCGTCAGTCATGCGCGCGATGGTGCTGCCGATGGCATTGACAATGCCGATACGCAGGACACCGAAGTCCTGGACCTTCTTTAAGGCGGCAATGGTATCAGCCGTTTCGCCCGACTGCGAAATGGCGAGCAGCGCAGTGCTGCGCGAGAATGGTTCTTCCCGGTATTTGAATTCGCTGGCCAGCTGGACTTCGACCGGAATGCCGGCTAATTCTTCGATCAGGTACTCGCCGACCAAGCCGGCGTAATATGACGTGCCGCAAGCCACGATCACGATCCGGTCGATGTATTTAAGCTGGCCAAGTACGCTTTCCAGGCCGCCCAGTTTCACCAGGTTGCGGTCTGCCAGGGCCCGTCCAAGCGTTGCCGAACGAATGGTGGCCGGCGCCTCGAAAACTTCCTTCAGCATAAAATGTGGGAAGTCGCCCAGCAGAGCCTCTTCGTTATCATAATCCAGCAGTTCGGCCTTCGGTTCGCTATGCTTGTCATCCTTCAGGTTATGTACGGAGACTTTATTGCCGGTAATGACGGCGACGTCATAATCTTCCAGGTAAATGACTTTCTTGGTATGTTCCATGATGGCTGAGGGGTCTGAGGCCAGTATGTGCTCGCCTTCACCGACGCCGATAACCAACGGACTGGACAGCCGCGCGGCGTACAAGGTGTGCGGATCGCTGGCCGCTATGGCGGCTATGGAATACGCGCCGCGTACGTCCCGCAAGGCTGCCGTGAAGGCCGCTTCCATGGACGGCAGCTGCTTGGCGTAATAATCGATAAGGTTAGGTATGACTTCCGTATCGGTATCGGACACGAACTTGTAGCCTACGTCCTTCAGGCGTTCCCGCAGTTCGGTAAAGTTTTCTATTATGCCGTTATGAACCACGAAAACCGTCTGGGCGTTATTGGTCTGCGGGTGGGCGTTGAGCATGGTCGGCGTGCCGTGGGTGGCCCAGCGGGTATGGCCGATTACCAAGTTAGCGGTGGGATTCTGGCGCGTCACGTCTTCCACCAGGCCGCTGACCCGGCCAACCTGTTTAAACACCTGGCTGCCGCTGTCGTTTACCAGCGCGATGCCCGCCGAGTCATAACCGCGGTACTCCAGCGCTTCCAAACCTTGCAGTACGATATCCGTTCCTGATTGCTTGCCGATATAGCCAACGATTCCACACATACGGTGATTACTTAAGACCTTTCAGATAAATGCTTGTTAATGTAGTTTTGCATATTTTGGTTAAAGGATTCTACCGAAAATTGGTCGGCGTGCCCGGCAATGGCAGAATAATCGAACGTTTTATTTAGCGCTGTTTCCAGCGTATCGGTGAGCTGTTTGACCGTTTGTTTCTCGAAAAAGAGGCCGGTCTTGCCCGGGACCACGTAATCCAGGGCGCCGCCTTTATTATACGCAATAATCGGCGTTCCGGCAGCTAAAGCTTCAACCGCCACGATACCGAAGTCGTCCATGTTCGGCATAATGTAGCCGAGCGCCGACTGGAAGTGCGCCGCGATTTCCTGGTCGTTTACGTTAGTCAGGAAGGTGGTGCTGCGGCCGCCGAGCCGCTCGAGGCGTTTGTGGTCCGGCCCGTCGCCGATGACTACCAACGGCACCTTGAGCTCATTGCAGGCCTCTATGGCCAGGTCAAACCGCTTGTATGGCGTCTGGCGGCCGGCTACCACGAAGCCGTGCCGCGTCGGGGATTTTGCGTTGCCCCGCAGCTTGAAGCGTTCGACTTCAACGGGAGGGAAGATTACGCTCGAATCCCGACGATAGTAGCGCTTAATCATGGCTTGGGTATGCGTGGAATTAGCTATATAGTAATCCGGCTGCTTGGCGGCATGCCGGTCCCAGCGCTGGAGGGGTTTCACGAGCAGCCGCAAACCCCACCTGGCCAGCCAGTTCCAACCAAAAGGGAAGCCCGGATTTTCAAGGTATTCATCAGTGCGTATCCAATAATAATGCGTCGGCGAGTGGCAATAACAGATATGCACGGTGTTTTTACCCGTCTTTACGCCTTTGGCTTCGGCGCCGCTCGAAGACAGGACCAGGTCATAATCGCTCAGGTCTAAATGGCTGAAGGTCCAGGCGCGCAGCAGCGGCAGGAATTTTTTCAGGCTGACCGGCAAGGTTTGCAGCTTGGTGGTTCGTACATCAGCGTCTTTAAACCAGTCGATTTTCGCGGGGTTGTACTGCGAAGTGTAAATCGGCGCGTCCGGGTACAGCTTGTGTAGTTCCAGCACGACGCGCTCGGCGCCGCCGATGCCCGTCAGCCAGTCGCAAACGATGGCGACTTTCAGTTTTTTTGATGCGGGGCTGCTCATCCGCGGGTACCCTTGTGGAACAGCACGACCCACAATGTTTTAGCCAGAATGACGGTGTCGCTCCAGAAGCTCCAGTTTTGTACGTAGTACAGGTCAAGTTTGCGCCGCTCGGCGAAGCTGAGGTCGCTGACGCCGGAGATCTGCGCCAGCCCGGTCATGCCGGATTTTACGCTTAGGATCATGTTTTTCTGCTCGTACTTTTCCAGTTCGTACGGTACCAGCGCCCGCGGCCCGACCAGGCTGATATCGCCGCGCACGACATTGATAAGCTGCGGCAGCTCATCAAGGCTGGTCCGCCGCAAAAACCGCCCCACGGCTGTTACCCGCGGGTCCTTAGGCAAGCGGTCGCCGTTCTCCCGGTACTGTTTGATGAATTCGGGGCGCCCCATTTTCCGGAAGGCTTCCTCCGGTTCCATGCCGCTGTAGCGCCGCTTGTGAGTCCTGAACTTAAAGATGCGCACCGGCGTGTTGAAACGGCTCAGACGGGTCTGCCGGAAAAATATCGGTACGCCGTCAGTGCATACGATGGCCAGGGCTATCAGCAGTATAAACGGCGACGCTACAACCAGCATCAAGCTGCCGAGTAACAGGTCGGTCAGCCGTTTGACGACCCGGCCCCAGCCGATCAGGGCTGTCTGGTGCACAGCAATGACGGGGATGGTATGGAACAGGTCGACCTCGATGTTGCCGACAAATAATTCACCGTTGCCGGGTACGAACCGGTAGGCCGCATGGTTTTCCTGGGCGTAGGTGAGGATCTCGTCGTTGCTGGCGGCCGCGGCGTACAGTTCGGTTTGGATGATTGTATGCAGGGGGGTATCGCGCAGGTGCCGTATGGCGTCGGCAAAGCTCTGGTATTCATGATAATCATCATGATGGCCCCGGAGTTTATGCCGCACTCCGCCGACTACCCCGACTACCTTATAGCCGGTGATTGCCGTATGGCTGAGCGCGTCAATCAGGCGCTGCGTGGTTTTGGTATCGCCAACCAGCAGCACGTTGTTGATACCGAACCCGTAACTGAATAATTCACGTCTTATGCCCCTTAACAGTGTCCGCTCCGCCAGTACGAAGAAAAATGCCAGCCCAAAACCGTAAAGAGTGACCAGCCGCGCCGGAAAAATAACGGTATCGCTGACGTACGCGTAGCTTATAA
>CAYLML010000106.1:0-3492 GCA_964384985.1 uncultured Candidatus Saccharibacteria bacterium
ATACGGGCACCGGTGGAACCCTGACTGCTGGTGATACTACCATAGCGGGTACGCTGCAAGTCGCTGGCCAGGCCAATTTCGCGCAGGGCCTCAACGTCAACGGCATAGTCACGATTGGCAGCGGCGCCGCGAACGGCACGCTTGCCAACAGCACTGCGGCGTTGTTCGTCGGCACGAACGGCACCCGTTCCATTAACGCCTCAGGTACCATCAACGCCTCGGGCGCCGACTACTCGGAATATATTCCGTGGAGCGGACCGGTACCTGATCCGGGTACGATTGTCGAATATAACGGCAGCGCCTTCGTGGTGTCCTCCCAGCAGACGGCTGCCTTCGTCGGTAACGATGTGCTCGGCGGCCAGGAAAGCATCATGGTGGCCTTCGCTGGCCAGGTGCCAACCAAGGTAACAGGGGTTGTTAACATCGGCGACATACTCGTCAACAACGGCGACGGCACCGCCCGGGCCGTTGATCCGTCCCAGGCTTCTATAGCCGATTACTTAGGCAAGCTTGGCATCGCCCAGGAAGCGAGCGATGACGTCGGCGTTAAGCTCGTTAAGGCGGCCATCGGTACGACCGGCGCCAACGTTACCGCCAATCCGCAGCAGTCATCGGCCAACTTCGGTGACATAAACGTGACAGGCACGGCTGCCATCAACAACCTGACCGTTACCGGTTCAGCGACGCTTGCGTCGCTGCATGTCACCGGGAGCGCCCGGTTTGACGGCGACCTGACCATAGGCGGACATATAATTACCGCCGGCGGGCAGCCGACCTCGCAGCCGCAGGCCGCCGCCGGATCTTCGGCCAGCGTCTCGGTTGACGGTACGGACAGCACGGGCACGATCACTATAACTACCGGCGCCGATCCGACGGCCGGGGACCTGGCGCAGGTTATCTTCAGCAAGCTCTATGGCAAATCGCCACACATCGTACTTAGCCCGTCGAACGATAAGGCTGCCGGTTTGCGGTTCTACAAGGGTAATACTTCCGCGACCAACTTTATGCTGAACGCTCTGGATAACCCGGCGCCCAATACCACCTATGTATTCGACTACCTGATTGCCCAGTGATGACCGTAAAAACGACCCTTGTTAAACATGTACGAGTCCTGTGCGTGCTAGGGTTGGCGCTGGGTTTTATGGTCGGGCCTGCCCGGGCAGCGGCCGCCGGTTCTTCCGCTGCGGCTCCCGGCGGAGTAGAGCAGAGCTACAGCGCCGGTGCCGAAGTGCTTTCCGGTATGCTGGTGGAATTAAAGCCGCAAGCCCGGAACACGGTCATGCCCATAAGCAGCCGGGATATTGGCAAGCTGGCAGGCGTAGTAGTACCGGTTAATTCCGCGGATGTAGTGCTGACGCCTGCGTCGGCGGCCACCCAGCAGATGCTGGTGGCCGCCACGGGCCGTTATGGCGTATTGGTTAGCAATCAGAACGGCGCCATCAAGACCGGTGACTACGTAACGGTTTCGGCCTTGGACGGCATCGGCATGAAGGCCGGATCCGACCAGCCGGAAGTCATAGGCCAGGCCGCGGATAATTTCGACGGCACCGGCAACGTCATAGATACGGTTCATCTGAAAAACAGTGCCGGTCACGCCATGACCGTATCCATAGGGCGTATTACAGTCAATGTTCGCCTGGCTTCTAACCCGTTGTTTAAAAACGTCAACAACCTGCCAGGGTTCCTGAACAGGGCGGTCAAGGTTATCGCCAACAAGCCTGTCAGTCCGGCGCGGGTCTACCTGAGCCTATTGGTATTGATCGCCACCTTGATTATCGCTGGCAGCATGTTCTACGGCGGCATTCGCGGCGGCCTTGTGGCAATCGGCCGCAACCCCTTGGCGAAAAAGGCGGTCAGCCGCGGCTTGGCGCAATCCGTAATCTTCGGCTTGGTCGTATTCGCCGCCGGTGTTTTAGCGGTGTACGTTATCTTGATTTAAGTGGCGATTCAGGCTTAGTCGACGACGAAATAATCGAAACCGAAGGAGCTGCCAGCCGGCGGCGCGGAGGAGTCGCAGATACTGAAGCTTGTTGCCGAGCGGTTTATATAATATGCCAGGCCGCCCGCCGCGGAACCTACCGGTGTCACCAGAACGTGCGGCGTCGCGTTATAGTGGCTCGTAAAATTGATAGTCACGAAGCAGCCGGCCGCCGGGCCGCCGCCGGTATTGATGCTCACCGAACCGGCCGTGTCCGAGCCGCTGACGCTGACCGACCCGCCACTGCCCAGGGCGGGACCGTTGCTGCGGCCCGGCTGGCCGCCCCCCGCGCTTATATGGTGCGTCAGTACCAAGTCGCCGTTCAGCTGCAAACTGCTAGTGGTAATCTGCGGCGCCGACAGCGGTCCGTTGAAAGTACCGCCGCCGCCGACTTGCAGGCTTTTTCCGATGGTCGCTGAGCCTTGCATGGCGGTGTTGCCGGCAACGGCCAGATCTTTATTAATAGTAACCTGGCCGAGCTGGCTGGTTCCCGATACGGTGATATTATTTAACCCCAGCGTGCCTCCAATTTGAAGGTTGCCGGCTACCTCCAGGTTTTGCCGCACCAGTACCTGGCCGGCAAACACGGCGCTGGATTTGACGTTCAGTACGGTCTGACTGTTGCCCACGGTAGCATCGCTGTTAGCCAGCTGGTTCAGGGTGCTTTGGCTCAGGCTTTGGGTGCTCAAGTGTCCGGCATTCGACGGCTGTTTGCTCTGCCGGTAAGCTACAAGGACAATCATGGCGGCCACCAGCACTACGAAAATAAACAGCAGGGAATAGATGTTCAGATGCTCCCGGAACCATCCCAACGGCGAGCCTTTCGGCGGCTGAGCTTCCGTATCCGGCTTGGGCGCCTGAATATGCCCGGCCGCGGCACTTTCCGATACGGCATCCACAGTTTGGACGACTTGATCGGAAGCGTCGCTCGCGGGTTTTTCCAAGGATTCTTCGGGTGACGCTTCCAGCGCGTCCGGCGGATTATTTGTCTCAGCCATTTTTGTCAAAACTCTCGAAATTCTTATGGTTAATACAAGCTCATGATACTACAAATACAGGTTCGATTGTTATAATGGTTGTGTATGCGTGTGAAACAAACAGTTAAGCGTAGTGCCGCCATGATACTGCTGTTTCTCTTGCTGCCGGCCGCGGCCACGGCCGCCCAGTCGTCTTCGCCTAGCTATCAGGTCAACGAAGTCTTCTTTGGCTCGGGAGGCGACCTGCAGGACTGCTCGACTAATTACTGCGCGAAGGAATCGGCAGGGGAA
The DNA here is from genome assembly GCA_964384985.1 of uncultured Candidatus Saccharibacteria bacterium. GTDB lineage: Bacteria > Patescibacteriota > Saccharimonadia > Saccharimonadales > UBA4665 > CAYLML01. The sequence continues at coordinate 3,247 of CAYLML010000106.1, forward strand.
ACCGGGGTAGGCACCACCTCCAGCTCGAACTACCAGGCCCACGGCGGCTTCAACACCGACCGCACGCCATTTCTGCAATTTATTGTCACTGGTACCAGCACGGATATCGGCGTGCTCAGTACCGGCAGTACCACGACAACCACAGGATCGTTTTCGGTTAAGAATTACCTGTCGAGCGGCTACCAGGTAGTAACGGTCTCCAATCCGCCGAAGAATAACGCGTTCACCATGCACAACCTTACCAGT